>CAYUKE010000470.1:0-2086 GCA_964445185.1 uncultured Geminicoccaceae bacterium | reverse complement strand
AAGGGCCCGCGCCGGGTAAGCCCGTTCTTCATTCCCTCGGCGTTGATCAACCTCGCCTCGGGCAACGTCTCGATCCGGCATGGCTTCAAGGGGCCCAACCACTCGGCGGTGACGGCCTGTGCCACCGGTGCCCACGCCATCGGCGACGCCGCGCGGCTCATCGCGCTGGACGACGCCGACGTGATGGTCGCCGGCGGCGCCGAGGCTGCCATGAGCCGCTTGGCAGTCGCCGGCTTCGCCGCGGCGCGGGCGCTGACGACCGGTTTCAACGACGAACCCGAACGCGCCTCGCGCCCGTGGGACGAGGCGCGCGACGGCTTCACGATTGCCGAGGGTTCGGGCGTCGTGGTGTTGGAGGAGCGCGAACGCGCGCTTGCCCGAGGCGCGCGCATCTATGCCGAGCTTACCGGCTACGGTCTCTCTGGCGACGCGTACCACATCACGGCACCGTCGCCGGAAGGCGATGGCGGCTTCCGCGCCATGCGGGGCGCGCTCGGTCGGGCGAAGCTCAAGACGCAGGACATCGACTACGTGAACGCTCACGGCACGTCGACGCCCTTGGGCGACGAGATCGAACTCGGCGCGGTGAAGCGGCTCTTCGGCGAGCACGCCTATCGTCTTTCGATGTCGTCGACCAAGTCGGCGATCGGGCATCTCTTGGGCGCCGCCGGTGCAGTCGAGGCCATCTACACGATCCTCGCGCTGCAAACGGGCGTGATCCCACCAACGCGCAACCTCGATCGACCGTCCGAGGGTTGCGACCTCGACCTCGTGCCGCACGAGGCCAAGCGACGCGAGGTCAGGGCCGCCATGTCCAACGCGTTCGGTTTCGGGGGGACCAACTCGAGCCTGATCTTCGTGCGCCCCGACGCTTGAGCTGAGGCGGATGCGAGCACTGTCGCGGCTTCTCGGCTTCGCCCTCGGGATCATTCTGCTGACCGTCTCCGCCGGGCTCGTCGTGGCGATGGGTCTCTTCGCCGTCGACCGGCTGGCGACGGCACCGGGGCCGGCGACCGAGACGACAAGCGTCGTCGTCGAGCGTGGCTCCGGCGTGCGGCACATTGCGGAAGAACTCACCAACGCAGGGGTGATCGGCAATCCCTGGGTCTTCAAGCTCCACGTACGCCTCGAAGGCGTCGAGGACGGGCTGACGGCGGGCGCATACGCTTTTCCTGCCGGCGCCAGCGTGATGGAGGTGGTCCGCATGCTGCGCGAGCATGAGATCGTGCAGTATCGGGTCACTCTGGTCGAAGGCTGGACGGTCCGCCAAGCGTTCGACGCGCTCGCCGCCGAGCCGGCGTTGACCGGCGCGCTTCCCGAACCGCCTGCGCAAGGGTCGCTGTTGCCGGACACTTACTTCTTCGATCGCGGCGATACCCGCGCCGAGGTCGTCGAGCGCATGCACGCCGCCATGCGGGACGAGCTGGCGGCGGCGTGGGCTGAACGGGCCCCTGATGTTCCTTTGGCGAACCCGGAGGAGGCCCTGGTCCTGGCCTCCATCGTCGAAAAGGAGACCAGCGTCGATGCCGAGCGGGCCGTCGTTGCCGGCGTCTTTGTCAATCGGCTCCGTCGCGGCATGCCGCTGCAGACCGACCCGACCGTGATCTACGCCCTCACCAAGGGTGAAGCGCCGCTGGGCCGACCGCTGCGGCGGGCCGATCTCGGCGTCGACGACCCCTACAACACCTATCGCTATCGGGGCCTACCGCCCGGCCCCATCGCCAACCCGGGGCGCGCGTCGAACCGCGCCGCGCTGCAGCCGGCGGAGACACCCTACCTCTACTTCGTCGCCGACGGCACGGGCGGGCATGCGTTCGCGCGCACGCTGGAGGAGCACAACGCCAATGTCCGGAACTGGCGCCGTGTTCAGCAACAACGCGACGGTTGAAGCCCCCGCCATGGTGGCAAGTCTAGGCGCGGGAGGCGGCCTCTCGAACTTCGCTGTCGGCAACGGCTCCCGCCGTGCGCCAGCGCTTCTTCTCATCTTGGTCGCCGCTGGGCTCGTCGCTTGTTCGGGGCCAACGCCACGCGATCCCGCCGCTATTGCGGCCATTTAGACTGTTGCGGAGCGTTACGCGGACGAGCG
>CAYUKE010000469.1:0-2113 GCA_964445185.1 uncultured Geminicoccaceae bacterium | reverse complement strand
GTCTATCTCCGGTCGGATCGCGGCGATCTCGGCATCGACCACACGCCCGAGTTCGTTGAAGGTCAACGTGTCGCCGACGTCGACGCCATAGGCAACGGCGGCCTCATCCTCGATCACGACGAGCGGCGGCCCGCGATAGTCCTCGGGCCACCAGGCACCGGCGACCATCCGCTCGCCCGGTGGCGCCGCCGCGGCCCAGGTGATGCCGCGGTCGCCCTGAACGGACCACGCCGCCTCCTCGCCGATCTCGACCTCGCTCACCGGCACGCCCGCAATGCGCACGAGGCGCGCGCGCAGATAGGGTGCCAATTGCATGATCTCGGCGCCGGCGTCCTCGACGACAGCTTCGAAGCGTTCACGCATATCCGGCTGGATGTCGATGAAGACCGTCGACGGCGCCCGGTCCGGCACGCGGGCGTCGAGCTCGCGGTCGATCACCTGCCCCGTCTGCGCCACCATCGCCAAGAGGCCCAGACCCAGGGCGAGGGCTAGGACCGTCGGTGTCGTCTCACCGCCCGGCCGCGCGAGTTCCCTTAGCGGCAGCCGGACCCGCGGCGGTGAAACGCGGGCGAGTGCGCCCGCAAGGCGCTGCAGCGCCAGCACCAGACCCACAAGCACGACCGTGCCGGCGGCGAGCGCCACGAGCACCGTGGCTGCAAGTCGGCCGTCGTCGGCCACGGCAATGACAAGCGCCACGAGCGCTCCGGCAAGCCCCAGGGCTACCAGCCTGTCGCGCAGCGACGGCCTGGCGTCCGCCACGTCCGCGCCGCCCCGAAACAGGCTCGCGGGCGACACCGCGCGGGCACCAGCGAGCGGTAGCCAGACGAAGCAAGCGAGGACCAGCGCGCCGATGGCGACTGCCGTGAGCAAGGCGTGCGGCACGAGGCGCGGCTCCAGGGCGACGGGCAGCATGCCCGACGGCAACAACGCGAGACCGAAGGGCATGAGGGCCCCCAGGATGATGCCGAGGCCGAGGCCAAGCGCACCGAGCAAGGCGAGTTGGAGCGCGTAGAGGCGCGCAACCCAGCCGGGCCTTCCGCCCAGGGCGCGCAACGTCGCCATCGCGCCCAGCTTGCCCGCGAGATGAGTCCGCGCCGCGAGCGCGATCGCGAGGCCGCCCGTGGCGAGCGCCGCGAGGCTCGCGAGCGTCAAAAAGGTTGCGAGCCGCTCGATCAGGCCGTCCAGCCCGGGCTGGGCCGCAGACGCGCTCCGCACTTCGAAGCGCGCGTCGGGCGCAGCACGCTGTGCCCAGGCGACGTAGCCGTCGCGGTCGCTCCCGCGGGCTAGCGCGATCCGGGTCTGGTAGCGTGCGACGCTGCCCTCCCGGAGGATGCCGGTCGCCTCGAGGTCATCGAGACCGACGATCACGCGCGGACCGATCTGAAAGGCGCCGCCGGTGCGGTCGGGCTCAGCCACGAGCGTCGAGCGGACGATGAAGTCAGCTTCACCGATACGGACACCATCGCCCAACCCGAGGCCAAGCCGCGTCAACACTCCGGGGGCGACGACCATGCCGCGGTCGCGGAGCGCGTCGGCCATCGCCATCGGCGGGTCGAGCCGCACAGACCCATAGAGCGGGTAGGCACCATCGACGCCCTTGAGCGCCACTGTCAGGTCCGCCGCATCCGTCTTGAGAATAGCGTTGACGTGCACGATGTCGGAGATGCGCGCATCGGCCGGCAACACCCTCGCCTTTTCTTCCGCGGTGATCGGCGCGCCGGTCGCCCGCAGCCTCGCATCACCGCCGAGCAGAACGGCGGCGTCCCGCTCGAGCGTCTCCAACACCACTTGGCGCGCCGTGCCGACCGCCGCCAAGGTGGCGACACCCAGCACCAGCGCTGCCACGATCCACAAGAGCTGCGGGCTTGCGCGCAGATCGCGCCAGACCAGCCGGAACGCGAGGCGCCAGCTCATGCCGCTTCGATCCGCGGCGCGGGCGACTGGGTGAGCTTGCCGTTCGCCATGCGCGCAAGGCGGTCGCAACGTCCGGCAAGGACCGGATCGTGGGTGATCAACAAGAGCGTGGCGCCGGCGTCGGCGACGGCCGAGAACAGCAGGTCCGCCATGTGGCTTGCCGTGTCGCCGTCGAGATTGCCGGTCGGTTCGTCGGCGC
>CAYUKE010000468.1:0-2114 GCA_964445185.1 uncultured Geminicoccaceae bacterium | reverse complement strand
TGCCAGGCGAAGCGGTGGAAGCGCTCACCGGGCGCGAGCTCGCGCTCGACGACGTCGTACCAGCCGCCGCGCTGGCGATCGCAGCCGTGCTGCGGAACCGTATCGCCGATCTTGCTGGCGAGCTCGACGTAGCCGTCCTTCGCCCGCAGGCTGTGCATGCGCATCAGGTTCCAGGCGATCTTGAGATTGTGCCCGACCACGGCGCGATTCTGCTGCCAGCCCCAGCTCTGGTCCTTCGACCAGTCCTCGTGAAAGCGCTCCTGCACGAAGGCGCTGTGCTCGTAGTCGGGAAAATGCGCGCAGATCGTATCGAACGTCGACTCCAGGAAGTCCGCGTAGCGATTGTCGCCGGTCGCCAACCAGAGGTTGATCAGGTAGGCGGGCGCGTGATCGCCGACCGAGTTCCAGTTCTTGCGGGCGCGGTTCTTGCCGAGCGTGTCGGCGTGCGGGCTCAAGGTGATCGGATCGATGTGCGAGAAGTAGCCGCCGGCGGGGCCGTGGTCCTTGTAGTAGCGGTCGAACAGGTTGATCGTGCGGCGCGCGTCCTCGACGATCGCCGGGTCGCCGGTGACGCGATAGGTCTGCATCGGCCCGGCGAGCGCGTAGATCTGTTCGTAGCACGGCAGTGCGTCGTAATCGTCGCCGAACTCCGAGGCCAGGATCTTCTGCTCGCGGCCGTCGGGCTGCAGATCCACGGCGTGATACCAGTAGACGATGTCTTCGCCTCGATCCTCGAAGCGCAAGTGATCGCGGAGATAGGTGACGCCTTTCTCGGCCGCTTCGAGGAAGGAGTCGTCGCCGGTCATCAGAAAGGCCGTGGCGAAGCCGTAGACCAGGCGGGAGATCGTGTCGGTCTCCTGCCGCCCCGAGCGTGCCTTGTCCCCGGTGATGCCGAGATTGGTGCGATAGCCGCGGTAGTCGATGTGGGCGGCGTCGCCGAACTCGGCCTTGATGTAGAACTGCGCGAGCCGCTCGATCTGCCGGGTCCACCAGTCGGGTGCCTCGAACGCGTACGCGCTCTCGGTGCGGCCGGCGAAGACGAGGTGCTTGGCGTCGAACTGGACCGCGCCATTGGCGCCGTCGGGATAGAACACGCCGTAAGCGAGCACGTAGCGACCGGCGACGAGCATGTCGCGCATCGCCGAGGTCGCGTCGTTGAAGCCGTCGCCGAGGTTACGGATGACTTCCGCGAAGGTGTTGGGCGTCAGGCCGACCTGGTACTCGCGGCCGTCGCTGGTCTTGAGGCCGAACCGGTCGGCCGCGCCGTCGTAGCTCGTGATGTAGCCGGCGACGAGGTCGGAAAAGGTGAAGTCGATGGCGTTCATCCTGCCCCCTCTGCAGGCCCGCCCGCGTGGGCGTGGCGTGCGGATCTGTGGATTGCGGTCGGCTAGACGGACATGAGGACGACGACGCTGCGGCCGGTGACGGTGTAGCGATCGCCCGCGATCGGAACCTCGGCACCCGGCTCGACGATGTCGTCCGGGCTCGCCAGCGCGGTATCGATGACCCGCGCCCAGCGCCGGCCTCGCACCGGTGGGATGGCCATGGCCAAGCCGTCCCAGTACATGTTGGCCATCAAGTGAATGTCGGGAGCGTCGCCCAGGCCACCGAGCGTCATGCCGATGACGCGCGCCTGCGAGTCGCTCCAGCCGGGCGCGTCGAGCTCGACGCCATGCCACGCGAGGTCCGGGATCCCGCGGGCATTGACGGCTCCGGTCGCGTAGCGCGAGCGGTGCGCCGACGCGTGCGTCCGCCGCAAGGCGATCAGACGCTGCCAGAAACGCAAGAGACCGGCGTTCCGCTCGACCAGCGTCCAGTCGAACCAAGCAAGCTCGTTGTCGTGGCAATAGGCGTTGTTGTTGCCGTGCTGCGTCCGCCGGACCTCGTCGCCCATGACCAGCATCGGCACGCCCTGCGACGCCATCAGCAAGGTCGCGAAGTTGCGGATCTGCCGCTCGCGCAGCGCCTCGACCGCCGGATCGGCGGTATCGCCCTCGACGCCGCAGTTCCACGACATGTTGTCGTTGACACCGTCGCTGTTTCCCTCGCCGTTCGCGGCGTTGTGCTTGCCGTCGTATGAGACGAGGTCTTTGTGCGTGAAACCGTCGTGCGCG
>CAYUKE010000467.1:0-2118 GCA_964445185.1 uncultured Geminicoccaceae bacterium | reverse complement strand
AGCCCTCACCGGCCGGCAGGTCTACGCAGTCCCCGCCTCAATCGACGTGGGCCAGTTCAACGAGGTCTACATCTGGTGCGAGGCCTTCTCGGTGCCGTTAGGTGTCGCCCGGCTGCAGCTAAGCTGAGTGTCAAAGCCCCGCGCGCAGACTGGCTGTGAGCGGGGCGCCTACCGGCAGAGCACCGGGGGGCTGATCGCACAGGCGATTGCCGGCCGCCGAGCGGCGTACGATCTTAGAGGCTCGGCGTGCTGCTCGCCGTCAGTGCCTAGAGGTGTTCAGTCCCGGCATTTGATGGCATGATCTTGCCTCAGAGCTGGAAGGACGAGCAATGGGCCAGGTACGCCATGGCTGCGCCACGACCACGCACGCGATGCGAGCGGCGATACAGCGATCGGAGGCTTCGCTCGCGCAGCTGAGCCGGGCCTACGGCGTGAACGCGAAGACGGTGGCCAAGTGGCGTAAGCGGACCTCGGTCGAGGATCAGAAGACCGGCGCAAAGAACCCGCGATCGACGGTCCTCAGCGAGGCCGAGGAGGCGATCATCGTGGCCTTCCGGCGTCACACCTTGCTGCCGCTCGACGACTGCTTGTGGGCGCTGCAGGCGACCATCCCGCATCTATCACGGTCAGCACTGCACCGCTGCTTCACGCGGCACGGCATCAGCCGCCTGCCGGAAGTCGAAGGCGACAAGCCGACGAAGAAACGGTTCAAGCCCTATCCGCTCGGCTATGTTCACATTGATCTGGCCGAGCTGCGAACGGCCGAAGGCAAGCTCCATCTCTTCATCGCGATCGACCGGACGTCGAAGTTCGCCTTCGTCGAACTCGTCGATCGGGCCACCACGCAGACCGCCGTCGCCTTCCTCGAAGCCTTGGTCGCCGCCGTTCCCTATCGCATCCACACCGTGCTCACCGACAACGGCATCCAGTTCGCCGACCTGCCGAAGAACAGGACGGGCTTTACCGCGATGCTCCGGCGCCATCCGTTCGACCGGGCTTGCGCCGCACATGGCATCGAGCACCGCCTCACCCGACCCCATCATCCCTGGACAAACGGCCAGGCCGAGCGGATGAACCGCACGATCAAAGACGCCACGGTCAAGCGATATCACTACGACGACCACCAACAACTCTGCCGACATCTCGACAGCTTCGTCAAAGCTTACAATTTCGCCCGTCGACTAAAGACGCTCAACGGCCTGACGCCCTACGAGTTCATCTGCCAGTGCTGGCAAACTCAGCCCGAAAGGTTCAACCTCAATCCAATCCATCAAATGCCCGGACTGAACACCTAGGTCGCGCCAAAGGGGCCCCCGATGATGCTCAACAGCCATATCGATCTCACCGGTCGCACGGCCGTCGTCACAGGGGCGAGCCGTGGGATTGGCGCGGCCACCGCGCGGCGGCTCGCGGCTGCCGGCGCCAACGTGGCACTGCTGGCGCGCTCGGCCGACGCGATCGACGAGCTGGCCGCGGAGCTCGGCGACAAGGCTATTGCTGTCGCCTGCGACGTCGCCGACTGGGCGTCCGTGGAAGCCGTCTTCGAACGCATCGCGGAACGCTTCGGCGGCGTCGACATCCTCGTCAACAATGCGGGCGTCATCGACCCGGTCGCGCGGCTCGAGCACACCGACCCCGACGCCTGGGGCCAAGTCATCGACATCAACCTGAAGGGCCCGCTGCACTGCGTCCGCGCGGCGCTCCCGCCGATGAAGGCGCGCGGAGGCGGGGTCATCGTCAACCTGTCGTCGGGTGCGGCGGTGAACGCACTGGAGGGTTGGTCGCATTACTGCGCCTCCAAGGCGGCTGCCCTGATGCTCACGCGCTGCGTCCACAAGGAAGAGGCCGAGAACGGCATCCGCTGCGTCGGCCTCTCGCCGGGCACGGTGGCAACCGACATGCAGCGCGTCATCAAGGCCACCGGCATCAACCCCGTCGCGGCCCTCGACTGGTCTGCGCACATCCCTGCGGAGACGGCGGCCGAAGCCGTCGTCTGGCTCACGTCCGACGCCTCGCGCGCCTATGACGGGGGGGATTTCTCGATCAAGACCGACGAGGGCCGTCGCGCGGTCGGCTTGGCGGACTAGCGCAGAGGTTCGCCCGTCAGCACAAGAGCTG
>CAYUKE010000466.1:1480-2155 GCA_964445185.1 uncultured Geminicoccaceae bacterium | reverse complement strand
CAACGCGGAACTTGAGCGCTACGCTGACAGATGCTATTCAACTCCAGAATTTGCTCGCCTGGGAGGGTGACATGCGTAGGATTTCCGTCTTGCTATTGATCTTAGGAACCGTCGTACTCGGCGTCGTTGGCTTGGCAGCCGTCGCACCCGACGAAGGCGTCGCGCAGCAGCGGCCGACCACCGCGCCCTGAGCACGTCCGAGCCTGTGATCCCAGTCTAAGAATAGAGTCTTTGGTCGAGCCTAGGGGCGCGGCGGTTGTACGACCACCGCGTCAGACGTCCAGCTCCTCCACTAGGTCCGCGTTCGCCTGGATGAAGGCGAGGCGTAGCTCGGGCTTCTTGCCCATCAGCTCGCCGACGAGGCGGCCGGTGTCGAGCTGGTCGGGCAGGTCGACCCGGTCGAGGCTCCGGGTCTTCGGGTCCATCGTCGTTTCCTTGAGCTGCGCCGGGTTCATCTCGCCGAGCCCTTTGAAGCGACCGACCTCGACCTTCTTGCCCTTGAACGTCGTGGCTTCCAGCCGCGCCCGCTCGGCGTCGTCGCCGGCGTAAGCGATCGTGCCGCCGGCGGAGAGGCGGTAGAGCGGCGGCCTGGCCAGATAGAGGTGCCCCGTCGCTACCAACTCCTTCATCTCTTGGAAGAAGAACGTCATCAGCAAGGACGCGATGTGGGCGCCG
>CAYUKE010000466.1:0-1470 GCA_964445185.1 uncultured Geminicoccaceae bacterium | reverse complement strand
GGCGCCGTCGACGTCGGCATCCGTCATGATGACGACCTTCTCGTACCGCAGTCCCTCGAGATCGAAGCCGCGGCCGACGCCGGTGCCGAGCGCGGTGACCAGGTCCTGGACCTCCTTGTTGGCCTTCAGTTTGTCGGCGCTGGCGCTCGCCGCGTTGAGGATCTTGCCGCGCAACGGCAACACGGCCTGGCTGTCGCGGTTGCGCGCCTGCTTCGCCGAGCCGCCGGCGCTGTCGCCCTCGACGAGGAACAGCTCGGCGCCGTCGCGGCTCTGCCGGGCGCAATCGGCGAGCTTGCCCGGCAGGCGCAGCTTGCGGGTGGCGCTCTTGCGGTCGACCTCCTTCGCCTTCTTGCGCGCGGCGCGGTCCTCCGCCCGCTCGACGGCATACGCGACCAGCGCCTCGGCCACCGCCTTGTCGGCTGAAAGCCACAGCTCGAAGCGGTCCTTGATCGACGCCTCGATCGGTCGGACGATGTCGGGAACCACCAGCTTGGCCTTAGTCTGGCCCTGGAACTGTGGGTTCTTGATGAACACCGACAGCAGCAGGTGGCCGCCACCCAGCAGGTCCTCGGCCGTAACGGCCTGGGCCTTCTTCTGGCCGATCCGCTCGCCGTGCGCCTTCAACGCGCGCAGCAGTCCGTTGCGCAGACCCTGCTCATGGCTGCCGCCGTCCGGCGTCGGCACGGTGTTGCAGTAGTAGCCGGTATAGCCGCTCTCGGCTTCCGTCCAGGCGATCGCCCACTCGATCCGCCCGAGACCGTCGGCGAGCTCCGTGTCGCCCGCGAAGACCGTATCCCCGACGAGATCCGTGTCGGCGGTGAGCGTCGCGAGAAAGTCCTTCAACCCGCCCGGAAAGTGGAAGGTCTCCCGCTCGGGCACGGCCGGGTTGGGCCCGAGCGCTTCCGCGTCTGCGCTCCAGCGGATCTCGACGCCGCGATAGAGATAGGCCTTCGAGCGCGCCATCCGATGCAACCGATCGGGCCGAAAGCGGTGGCCATGGCGAAAGATCGTCGGATCGGGGCGGAACGAGACGCGGGTGCCTCGGCGGTTGGGTGCGGCGCCCACCTCAGCCAGCGGACCCAGGGGTGCGCCGCGAGCGTAGGACTGGCGATAGAGGCGCCGCTCGCGCACCACCTCGACGTCGAGCGCCTCAGCCAGCGCGTTGACGACCGAAACGCCGACGCCGTGCAGGCCGCCGGCGGTAGCGTACGCCCCCTCCTTGAATTTCCCGCCCGAGTGCAGCGTCGTCAGGATGACTTCGAGCGCCGACTTGCCGGGAAAGCGCGGGTGCTCGTCGATCGGAATGCCGCGGCCGTTGTCGCTCACCGTCACCGCACCGTCCGCGCCGAGGTGCAGCTCGATGCGATCGGCATGACCGGCGACCGCTTCGTCCATGGCGTTATCGAGCACCTCGGCGACGAGATGGTGCAACGCCGTCTCGTCCCTGCCGCCAACGTACATGCCCGGCCC
>CAYUKE010000465.1:0-2168 GCA_964445185.1 uncultured Geminicoccaceae bacterium | reverse complement strand
CGCAGATCGACGATCGGCTGGTCGCCCGGCATGAAGCGGCCCCAACTCCAGACGGGATCTGTGATGGAGGCGATGGCGAAGAAGCTGACGAGTAGGCAGGCAAGCATACCGAAGCAGGTGGCGATCAAGCGCTCTTGATCGGGCTGTCGCAGCAGCAGGCTCGCGATCAGTAGGTAGATTGTCAGTGCAGCCAGTCGCACGATCACTACCTGAGCGTCATACAGCTCATAAGACAACAAATGAAGTGCAACAGAAAAAAGTAATGTGCCCAATACCATAGCGACGATAACGACGGTGCGTCGCAATATCGTCGGCGATGGCAGGGCGCGGTATGAGAGAATTAAGATGGGAACTAAGAAAACCAGAACACTCAGCGCGATCGGATAGATCCGATCCGCCAAGTACGCGACTAGCGTCGGTACGATGAATACGCAGGCCAGGACCGCAGCGACGATGGTGGTTTCGAGGCGGCTGGGACTTCGCTGTGCCGATGCGTCTGGAACTGATCCCATGGCAGCGGCGCTGAGAGACACGGCTAGCTTTCCTGTCGCGATACTGGCTTCCTCGATAATAGCCTATCAGTTCCGACTGTTGTTCGCCAGCCGACCAGCCGATGTCTGTAGCCGCAAACCATCGGGTTCGCGCGCTCAGACACCGACGACGCTCCGCACCGATTCAACGATCCAATAGCCGATCAGAGCCGCTCCAGCACCACAGACCGCCGGGAGCGCCACGGTTGTCGGCGCCAGCAACGCAGTGCGGCGCGCTAAGCTCCAAGCGGGCACGAGGAAAAAGAAAATCGCATCCAGTACGATAATCGCAATGACCAGCCCATAGGCGCCGTACCAAACGGCGGCGGCTAGGCCAATGCTGAAGTAACCGATGGCGTTCAGAAGCGCCGGCGGTGCTAGATCAGCAGCGAATCCGCCGAGCTTCAAGAAGCCGACCGAGAGGAAGCCGAAGCTGACGACAGCCGCCTGACCGATCACCAGGCTGAAGAGCCAAGGGTCGCTTGGGACCTCCCCACGTGTCCAGAGTTCGAAGATAAGGTCCGGCGTAGCCAACAGCGCACCGAACGCCCCGCCCACGACCAACCCCAGCATCGCTAGGCCCGTGCGGTGAAGGCGGCGCATGCCGACCCGATCCAACTGTATCCACTGCCGCGACATCTCCATGGCGAAGAGGTTGCTGGCCGGTCGCGTTACGAGACGCAGGGTGACTCCGATGGTGCGGGCGAGACCGAACTGGACAATCTGGAGGGCGGGTACCGCAGTCAGACCTAGGAGAAAGGTGGGGCCGTAGACGCTGAGCGCCTCGGCGGCATGTGGTACGCCGTAGGCATAGACGTGCTCGCGGTTGGGCAAACCTTGGAGGCTCGGCGCCGCGGCTGGTCGGACGCCGGGGAATCGTCGGCTGGAGTCGAAGATTAGTGTCGCCGTTGCTGCCACTGCGAGGACGAAGCAATGCATGAGCGCAACGACGAACATCGGTGCCTGCATCAGCAACAGCGTCGCGGTGACGGCAGTAGTCACGCCAAGATTGCAGGTCACCATAAGCTCGCCTCGCGCGAATTGGCCGTGCGCCTGGTAGATCGACCGTAGAACGTGGTGAAACAGGCCAGCGAGGGCGGACACGGCTAAGGCCGCGAGCACGACGGCGGCCTCGACACGATCGACATCGTTGAGATTGAGCCACGGGCGGATATCGGTGAGGGTGGCCACGCCGGCGATGACGGCGCACAGGGCGAACCCGAGAAGTATCCAGAAGCAGCTGCTTGCGGCCAGTGCCGCGTTCATCGCCTCGAGATCTCGACGCGCCCAGGCCTGCCTGACACCGTTTCCATAGTGCCAGTGCTGCCCACACGCCACCATCTGAAGCATTTGCGCTGTGGCCAGCAAAACCAACCAGTCAGCATACTTGTCGATACCCCAGGCGAACAAGAACAGCGGCACCAACAGGAACCTGCTGCCGACGAGGACCGCGACGTTGACGGCTTGGCCACCCATGCCGCGGATCATGCGGCCCTTCAACCCCTTGGCGTCCGCTCGAGCGAGCGCCTTCAGGTCAGGGCCGTCGCCCTCCGGCGGTGGCGGCTCGCGAATCTCAGGCATAGCCGAAGTGTTCGAGCACGTGCGCGAGCTCGCGGTCGAGCTCGGCGCCCGTGACGC
>CAYUKE010000464.1:0-2172 GCA_964445185.1 uncultured Geminicoccaceae bacterium | reverse complement strand
GGTGTGCACGATCAGCAGGTCGGCGGCGCGAGCCAGGGCGAGCGCCCGCGCACACCCGTGGATCGCCGGCGCGAGCGCGCCGACGTCGTTGCCGAGCGTCTCGCCGAAGCCGCCGGGTTCCAAGAAGTCGCGCTGCATGTCGATCAGAATGAGCGCCGTGCGCATCGGGTCAAAAACGAACAGGTCCGGCTCGGCGACGAGCGTGCGGTTGGCCATGGCGTCCTCAGCCGGTCTAGCTTTTGCATGCACGGTTGCACGCAAGAGCGCTGCCAACGCGTCACCCGACGGCAGATGGCGCGACCGCACATATCGGTGACACCGATCGCCCAAAGGAGAGGCAATGGTTGTTCAGCCGATGAGCATCGACGAGCCCGGCGTCATCACCGAGGTTCGCGCTGCCTTCGACCGTTATGAGGCCGCGCTCATGGCAAACGACGTCGACGCCTTGGACTCGGCGTTCTGGAGGGACCCGCGCGCGATCCGCTTCGCGCCGGGCGACGCGCGCTACGGGCACACAGCGATTGCCGCTTTTCGCGCCACACGAGACGTCGGCGACATCGAACGCATCCTCGAGCGGGTCACGATCACCGCATTCGGGTCGGATTGTGCGATCGCCTTTGCCGAGTACCGCCGCCTACGCTCCGGTCGACGTGGGCAACAGAGCCAGACGTGGGTACGCTTCGCCGACGGATGGCGCATCGTCGCCGCACATGTGAGCCTGGATCCCGAAGGCGCCGCCGCCGCGCCGCAACGGGCCCCTGCGGGCTCGGAGTGAGCAGATCTTGACCCGCGACGTTGCCAAACCTTCGCTTGTCGATCGCTTGACTGGCCAGCTCTCCGACGAGATAGCCGGTGGTCTTCTAGGCCCCGGATTTCGGCTCGACGAGCAGACACTGGCCGATCGTTTCGCGGTATCGCGGACGCCGGTGCGCGAAGCGCTGGGCCAACTCGTCGCTATCGGGCTCGCCGAACGGCGGCCGCACCGGGGCGTGGTGGTCGCTGCAGTCGGCCCCCAACGCTTGGCCGACATGTTCGAGGTGATGACCGAACTCGAAGGCACCTGCGCGCGCTTCGCCGCATTGCGGATGGACGTGGCCGAGCGCCGCGACCTGGAGCAGGTGCACAAGGTCAGCGCCGCTGCCGCCGCCCATGACGATGCCGACGGCTACGCGCGCCACAACCTCGACTTCCACTTGGCGATCTACGCCGGCAGCCACAACGCGTTCCTGGTGGAGACGACACAGGACGTGCGGCGCCGGCTGGCACCCTTCCGTAACGCGCAGTTTCAGGTCGTCGGCAGATCATCGGCATCGTTCGCTGAGCATGCGCTGGTCGTCGATGCGATCCTCGCGGGCGACGGCCCGGCCGCACATGCGGCGATGGTTGCGCACATCGCGCGGGTGCGCGACGCCTATCGCGTGTTGCAGAGTGGTGGCCTCGACCCTGCGGCGGGTGACGGTGGGCGCGCTCAAACGTTGACGGCACCGGAGATCTGAGCCGATCCTGCATGCACGCGTGCATGCAACCAAGGGCCTGCCGATGCTCCCCGACCGTCTCGATCGTGCGTCGCTGCACGCCGCCTATGCCGCCGGTTTGACCCCGGTGGCGGTCGTCGCCGAGGTGTTGCGACGGATCGAGACGACCGATGATCCGGGTATCTTCCTGCACCTCGCGTCGGAGGCAGACCTCGTTGACGCCGCGCGGGCGCTGCCGTCCTTCGACCCTGAGCGCTACCCACTCTGGGGTCTCGTCGCCGCGGTCAAGGACAACATCGACGTCGCGGACATGCCGACCACGGCAGCCTGTCCGAGCTTCGCCTACACGCCTGCCAAAGACGCCACGGCCGTCGAGCGGCTGCGCGCTGGGGGCGCGCTGATCCTCGGCAAGACCAATCTCGATCAGTTCGCCACCGGCTTGGTCGGCGTGCGCACCCCGTTCCCGGTGCCACGGAACGCGCTGGATCCGACCCTTGTGCCTGGTGGGTCCAGCTCCGGGTCGGCCGTGGCGGTCGCCAGGGGCTTGGTGACCCTAGCACTCGGCACGGACACAGCCGGCTCCGGCCGCGTGCCAGCCGCGCTCAACGGCATCCTCGGCAGGAACCCCAACAGCGGCGCCATTTCGACCCTCGGCGTCGTCCCCGCCTGCCCGACCCTCGACAGCGTATCGGTAATC
>CAYUKE010000463.1:0-2187 GCA_964445185.1 uncultured Geminicoccaceae bacterium | reverse complement strand
TTACGTCTTCGATCCCGAAAGCAGCACTGTAAGGCTGCGTGCCGTAACTATGGCCGGTATTCGCGAGAATCGCTTCCTGGTGATCGACGGACTTGAAGTGGGCGAGAGGGTCGCCTCGGCGGGCGTTTCATTCCTGCGTGACGGCATGCCCGTCAAACTGATCGAGACGGAGGAATAGGCGTGGACTTCATCACCCGCTTCGGGCTTTCGAAGTCCCGCTTCACCTACGTGATGATGGCCGTGATCCTCTTCATGGGGATCTCAGCTTACTTTTCCCTCCCCAAGCGCGAAAACCCTGCGATCACGATCCGACAGGCTGTGGTAAGCGCCAGCTTCGAGGGCATGGCACCGGAGAGGGTCGAAGACCTGATCGCCGTCCCGATGGAACGAAAAATCCGCGAAATCGGCGAAGTCGAGGACATCGAGACGATTATCACGTCCGGCCAGGCCCTGATCTACGCGCACATCTACGACGCTGTGCCAGCTGAGCAGATCGCCAGCGCCTGGGAAGACCTGCGCAACAAGATGCAGGATGTTTCGCGTGAATTGCCGGACGGGACCGCAGGGCCGTTCGTCAATACCGACTTCGGCGATGTGTCAATCGCAACGGTGGCGGTCACGGGCGACGGTTTCACGCTGTCGGATATCGAGGACGCGGCCGAAGCCCTGCAGCGCGAACTGTACCGGCTCGAGGGTATTACCGAAGTCACGCTCTACGGCGAGCAGGATGAACGCATCTGGCTCGACCTCGACAATCGCAAGCTCGCCTCAGTCGGCATTCAGCTCGATCAGGTGTTACAGGACCTGCAGGCACAGAACGTGATCCTGCCGGCCGGCGAGATTGACGCGAACGGCACTAACATTGTGCTCGAAGCAAACGGCGACCTCGAGACGGTGAATGAGATCCGCGGCGTCCTGACGAAGGTCAGCGGCCTCTCGGGCTATGTACGACTGTCGGATCTCGTCAGCGTGCGGCGAGGTTATGTCGACCCCAAGGTCAAGCCCGTGTTCTTCAACGGCGAACCGGCGATCATGCTTGGTGTCCAAATGTCGGAAACCGCAGACATCCAGGCACTCGGCCGCGAACTCCGCGCCCAGATTTCGTTCTTCGAGGCCACGCAACCAATCGGGATTTCCTTCCGCATATCCACCTTCCAGGAAACGGCGGTGACCGCGTCGGTCAACGACGCTCTCTCAAACGTCGGTCAGACGTTCGTGGTGGTCTTCCTCGTAATGCTCGCCTTTTTGGGGCTTCGGGCAGCGGGCGTCATCGCCAGTATCGTGCCGTTCACCGTGATGTTCGCTCTGACGCTGATGGGCGTGCTCGGTGTCGATGTCGAGCAGGTCTCCATTGCGGCCGTCATTATTTCTCTTGGACTTCTCGTCGACAACGGCCTCGTTGTCGTTGAAGACATTGAGGGTCGAATTGCGCGCGGCGTCCCAAGGGAACAGGCCGCGCTCGAAGCCGGCGGGCAATATCTGATCCCGCTTGGTGTTGCCTCCATCACAACGGTTTCGGCCTTCATCCCAATGATGCTGGTGGATGGTACCGAGGGCGAGTTTTCCTACTCACTCGGTGCGGTCGTGGCCGCCATGCTCGGCGGTTCCTGGATCACTGCGCTCTATATTCTGCCGTTTCTCTCCGCCCGCATCTTCAAGCCGAAAGTAGTCGATCCGGAAGTTGCCCCAAAGAAGGGGAAGCTCGTGGAAACCTACGGCCGGTTGACGCGGTTGCTGTTGCCGTGGGGCATTCTCATCATGGCGGCTGTCTTTGCACTGGTCGCCCTGAGCGCGACGCAGTTCTCTCGACTTAAGAGTGAAATGTTTCCGCTGAGCGAACGCTCCGAGTTTCTGATCTACATGGACATGCCCAAGGGAACCGCAATCTCGCGCACCGAGGAGCATGCGCTGTCTGTTAATGACTGGCTGCTCGACAAATCGATCAACCCAAATGTCGTGAACAGTTCGGTCTATGTGGGCGACGGTGGACCACGATTTTATCTCTCTCTTGATCCAGCCGACCCGGAGCCCACCATTGCATTCTTCGTCGTGAACATGACGGACGGCGACGCGGCCGCCGAGATCGTTGCCCGCGCGAGACATCACTTCATCGAACAGTTTCCCGCTGCCCGCTTCCGTGTCACACGACTGGCGATGGGCGGTTCCGAGTCCGGCATTGTCGATGTC
>CAYUKE010000462.1:0-2190 GCA_964445185.1 uncultured Geminicoccaceae bacterium | reverse complement strand
GGCGGTGTTCGCTCGGTGGACTCCATGCAGAAGCTCGCTTGCTGTGATAGCGCTGTCGGCCACCATCGCTTCGGTCGGGGCATCCGAGGCTCGTAACCGTTCACGGGCCTCATTGAGTTGATTGCGGTGCCGCATGTACACGGCGGGCATGAGGTCCGCGAAAACGCCATCCACGCCCGACCAACTGGCTCGCTCGATCGGCGAGCTGGTCACGGCCTACGTCGACGAAGCACGGCTCGTCGCGCACGTTGCGCTCGACGAGGCCTTCTCGAAGGCTCGGGCCGCGAACGGCCGGGCGGCCCCGAGGCGTCGCTCGATTCCAAGCGAAAGCGCCGCTGGGCCGAGCCGGCGCCGCTCCGCCGATGAGATCGCCGAGCTCGAAGAGCGCCTGCTCGCGTTGGTCTGTGCTCGTCCCGGCGAGTCGATGACGGCCTTCTCCGAGGAGCTCGGCCACCCGGTTCGTAGCCTGCAGCGTCCCATGTCGAAGCTTCGCGCCGAGGGACGGGTGCGCTGCGTGGGCGAGCGAAACATGGCCCGCTACTTCCCGTCCGTCGGCCGGCGGTCGAAGCCTGCCTCTCGACCTGATCAGACCTGAGTAGCCGGTTGAATGAGGGTCGGTGGCGTCGTTGCGTGGAGATGGGCGGTGACACTGCGGACCACGAAGTCCAAGACTGCGGTGCCCTGCTTGCGGGCGGTGTGCGCGACGGTCATCATCCGCTCGGCGAATCGCTCACCCCGCGCGCTCTGGGTCCCGAAACTCCCCTTACGCCACAGCACGAACGCTCTGAGCTCTCGCTCGGCGTGATTGTTGGTCGGCTCGACGTCCTCGTGCTCGACGAAGGTCCACAGCGCGTCCCGATGGGCGAGCATGTCTTCGCAGGAGCCCGAGAGTCTCGGGATGTCGGCGGCGACGGCGCGTTCCAATGCGGCCTCCAGCTCGCGCTGGACCGGTCGAAGCCAGGTTTGGAGCTCGTGACGGTTCAAGCTTCCTTCGATGAAGCCGTGCCAGTACTCGAAGACCAAGGCCGCGTAGCCGAGAAGCTCGCGGCCGAGAGCCCCTGCCGGGCCGTCGCGCTCCGAGAACGAAATGAACTTTCGTATCAAATGCGACCAGCAGACTTGCCGATGAGCCATGTGCCAAAACCCGAAGACCGACGCTCGGTCACTCACCAAGACGCCGCGCTGGCGACCGAAGAAGGGCCGGATGGTTTCGCGCGTCCCATCGACGAAGATGCCGAAGGCGGTCGCGGTCATGGAGGCCAGGGTCCACAGCGACATCAGCCGGCCGTGGCGAAGCCAGCTCGTCGCGTCCGCATGCTTGACTCGAGCGTGCTCGACCTCGTGCTTCGCCTCCTCATAGGCGGTCGCGAGGGCTTCACTGGCCCGGCGCTCCATCCCGCTCAGCGCGCCCAGAGAGACCGAGATCCCGAATAGCTCGTGCAACAGGCGTTGCGCCTTGCGGCGACTCAGGTGGTAAACGCCGGTGAGCAGGCCGACCACGGCCGTCAGGCACGGGCCAAAGGCTGACGCGGGGATCTTCGAGCCGTCGTAGGCGGCCCGCGTACGGGCCCCGCAGTGGGGGCACTCGACCGCGTGACGCCGGAACTCCACAAGGTGCGGGTGATGGTCGCGAAGGTCGAGCTGTTGGTAACGACACGGCTCCGTGTCAACGACGTGCGGGAGCTCAGTTGCGCAGCCGAGGCAGACCTCGGGGAAGAAATCGACGACGGCATCCACCGCTTCCGGTGGCAATAGCTCGCGATGAGCGCCGCGATGGCCCGTTTGGCCACCGCGCTTTCGCTTCGACTTGGCCTTCTTCGAGCTGCCGCTCGCGCCGCCGGACCCGCGGCCCGGTCCGTCACTGGACGGCGGGCGGTGAGAATTCTTCGAATTCTGCCGCAGCTGCTCGGTCAGAACCTCGATCTGAGTGATCAGTCGCGAAACCTGCTCGGCCAGCTCGGCATTTCGGGCGTTGCTTTCGACCAGGGCAGCCTCGAGAGCTGCGATCCGGGCTGCGGCGTCCTGCCCGACATCGCCAGCTCGTCGCCCAACCGCCACATCGATCTTAGATCACGATCGGATCGTCGCGTCGATCCCCCCTCCGGCGGCGAGTCAAGCACGGGGCTGAACGGTTACGAATACGGCGGCCGGGCTGAACGAAACGCCGCGGGCTACACCTGGCATCACCAT
>CAYUKE010000461.1:0-2195 GCA_964445185.1 uncultured Geminicoccaceae bacterium | reverse complement strand
CCGTCCGTCCGCCGTCGACGGCTTCGTCGAGCGCTTGTCGGGTCCAGCCGGCCTGGCCCTGCAAGAGCAGGTCGGCAAGGTGGAACGGGTCCTCGACGCGGATGCAGCCAGCGCTGAAGGAGCGCTGCGCCGAGGCGAACAGCTCGCGCGCCGGCGTGTCATGTAGATAGACCGCGTGCTCGTTCGGGAACATGAACTTGACCTGCCCCAGCGCGTTTTCTGGCCCAGGCATCTGGACGAACTGGGTGGCCGAGGTGAGCGGCACCTGGTTGCCTTCGGCGTTGTAGCCGACGAAGCCCTGCCGCGCGAGGCTCGCTGGATCGCTTTCGACGCGCGGGCGGATCGTACGTTGGGCGATCCCTGCCGGCACTGCCCAGGTCGGGTTCAGCTCTAGGTAGCGAATCTCGTCGGCGAAAACCGGCGTCTGGGTGTAGGGCGTGCCGACCATCGCGCGGGTGGTCCAGACGACGTCGCCGTCGGCGACGACGAACACCCGAAAGCCGGCGATGTTAACGATGACGGCGCGGTCGAGGGGGCGGTTGAGGACCCAGCGCGCCCGCTCCAAATTAGCCCGGATCTGGTCGACCTTGGCCGCCGCCGGGATGTTGAGCGCGCCGACGGTCGCCGGCCCGACGACGCCGTCCGGCTCCAACGCGTGCGCCGCTTGAAAGGCGCGCACGCTTGCCTCGAGCGCGGCGTCGTACAGGTCCGCTTGCGCCGCCGGCGGCACCGCATAACCCTCCAAACCAAGGCGTTCACGTAGCTCGACAACGCGTGGTCCCGCCATGCCCGGCTTCAGGACCGGACCGTCCGCGAGTGGTGCCCAGCCGCCGGCCTCGGCGATCGCCCGGTAGCGGGCGAGGGCAGCCTGCAGCTCCGCGTAGAAACTGCTTTTCGGGCGGAGAAGCGAGACCGTTTGCTCGATCGCGCCGACGCGGACGATCTCGCCGAAGGCGGCGGCCGGATCAGCGGCGATAATCGGCGCGCTTAGGTTCCAGTCGGCGTGCTGCCCGCTCGGATCGACCTTGCCAAACCTGAGTTGGCGGAACAGCCGCGCGGCGGCGTCGGTCAGCAGAACGTCGCGCCGCGCCTGCGCCGCCGGATCGCTCGCGTCGCCCTGTTCGGCGAGTGCTTCGAGATTGAAATCGCTAGGCTCGAGGCCGTCGCCCGCGCTGCCGGCGATGGCGGCAAGCAGAGCCGCGACCGTGTCCTCGTCGTTCCAAAGAGGGGCGTAGGCGCGCCGCTCGTAGACGTCCGCGACGAAGCCGGGTGCCGCGGCGCTGCTTGCGTCATTGTCCCAAGCAGCCAGCAGTGCGCGGATCTCGACATCGACGTCCGCATGGACATTGCCAGGCCACGCCACCGCCAACCAAACCAAGGCCGCGGCCACCAACTTCCTAATCATCAGAAATGCTTATCCCCCGTCGCTAAACTTGCGATGCAGGAATTGAGCACCTTCGTCCGATGCCGACAAGCCTCGCGCGCTCGACGGGGCGTGGCCGGCCTCGCCATGCGCCGGCTGCCTCCGTGTGCGACATCAACGCCGCATATATCTATCGACGCAAGTTGGCCTAGAAAGAGTTTCGAATGGCTGCCACGTCTTGGGTCTAACGTTGCCGCGTCCTGGGTTGCGACCGCGCGGCGGCACCATAAGGAAGCCCTCCCCATGGGACGCCAGATCGAGGTCACGGAGCTCATCCTTCGGGATTCCCACCAGAGCCTGCTTGCGACACGCATGGCCCTGGAGGACATGGTCCCCGTCTGCGAGGACCTGGACAACGCCGGCTACTGGTCCCTCGAATGCTGGGGCGGCGCGACCTACGACGCCTGCATCCGCTACCTCAACGAGGATCCTTGGGAGCGGCTGCGGACCTTCCGCAAGCTGATGCCGAAGACGCGGCTCCAGATGCTGCTGCGCGGGCAGAACCTGCTCGGCTACCGGCACTACGAAGATGAAGTGGTCGAGCGCTTCTGCGACAAGGCCGCCGAGAACGGCATGGACGTGTTTCGCATCTTCGATGCGCTCAACGACCTCCGCAATCTCAAGACCGCCGTCGAAGCCGTGCGCAAGACGGGCAAACACGCCCAAGGTACGAGCTGCTACACGGTGTCGCCGCTTCACACCATCGAAGCGTTCGTCGAGATGGCGCAGCGCCTCAAGGACATGGGCGTCGATTCCATCTGCATCAAAGACA
>CAYUKE010000460.1:0-2201 GCA_964445185.1 uncultured Geminicoccaceae bacterium | reverse complement strand
CTGCAAAGTCGGAGCAAGTTCAAGGTTGCAACGCCGCGTTCACGCTGAGCGAGATAGCGAAGCTCACCGGCCGCGACCCGCCCGCCTGGCTCAGCGGCGGCGTGCTTGCCCAACGCGCTCGTTTCACCGATCACGAACGGCGGAAGATCGCGTGCGCGCGCAACCACAACCGCTCGGGACACCTCATGGAAACTCGTGACGTCGTCTTCATTGCCCTGCTCGCCGCGATCGTCGCGGCGCTCGCCGTGTTTCCGCCGATCACGCTTCCGGTCGTGGGCGTTCCAATCACCGCGCAAACGCTCGGCGTGATGCTGGCTGGGGGCGTTCTCGGGGCTGTCCGAGGGGGTCTCGCCATCGTGCTGTTTCTGGTCCTCGTAGCGGTCGGCTTGCCCTTGCTGCCGGGCGGACGCGGCGGCTTCGGCGTGTTTTTGGGGCCGACGGGCGGGTACCTGATCGGCTGGATCCTAGCTGCCGCCACCATCGGATACATGACCGAGCGGTTCTGGCATCGGCTGAACTATGCGACCGCCTTCGGCATCTGCTTCGCTGGCGGCATCGTGCTCCTTTACTCTATCGGGGTTCCGTGGAGCGCCTTCGTCGCGGAGGTCAGTTTGGCAACTGCGCTAGTAGGATCACTGCCTTTCGTGCCTGGGGACATCGCCAAGTGCCTGATAGCGGCGGGTGTGATCCTGATCGTCAAGCGCTCCTATCCGATCATCACGCCGCGAGCACCGAGGTCTCCGCAAAACCCGCTCTAGCGGCCACGCCCTTCATGATCGCGCTCACCAATGTTTCGGTGGAGAAGAACGGTACGGCTATTCTCAAGGACATCAGTCTCACGCTGTCCGAGCGCCGCGTTGGCGTGATTGGTCGCAACGGCTCTGGCAAGAGCACGTTCGCTCGCCTCTTCAACGGCATCGAAACGCCGACGACTGGAACGGTGACTCTGAATGGCGTGAGCGAGAGGAAGGCCCTGCGGAGCTATGTCGGCTTCGTTTTCCAGAACCCCGATAATCAGATTATTTACCCAATCGTCTCAGAAGACCTCGCCTTTGGCCTCAAGAATCTCAAGCTGTCGGCGCAGGAAACTAACGAGCGCGTCCACGATATCTTACAATATTTCGGCCTCGAGCATCTCCACGACCGATTTACCCATCAGCTCAGCGGCGGAGAAAAGCAGCTGATTGCGCTTGCGGCCGTTTTGGTCATGCGCCCGCGCTTGATCGTCTTCGATGAGCCAACCACCCTTCTCGATCTCTGGAACAAACGCAAGTTCATGGCGGTCCTCGATAAACTGGAACAGGACGTCCTCGTCGTTTCACATGATCTCGATCTTCTTCAGCACTTCGATCGGATCCTGCATTTTGAGCAAGGTTGCATCATCGACGATGGTGCGCCGGCGCCGGTGCTGGCGAACTACGTGGCGAGTTCGATGTGCTAACCAGCCTCTACGTGTTCGGCGACAGCCCGCTCCACCGGGCCCGGCCGGCGATCAAGATCATCGCGCTCATGATCCTCTGCACGAGCCTCTTCATCGTCGAAGGCTGGCCGTCGCTGGCCATAGCCGGGGCCATCGTCCTCGTCGGCTTCGCAGCCGCCGGGCTCAATCTCCGTCACGCTTTCGCATCGCTTCGCCCGGCCCTGTGGATTTTGGCAGCTATCTTCGTCGTTCAGTTGTTCTCGAACGGCGTGATCTTCGCCAGCTTCGTTGTCACGCGGTTCATTGTGCTCATCCTTGCGGCCGCACTGGTCACGCTGACGACAAAGACAAGCGAGTTCATCGACGGTATTCGGTCTCTCTTGAAGCACGCGCCCGCGTGGGTGCCGAAGGAGCAGATCGCGCTAGCAATCTCTCTGTGCCTGCGCTTCATTCCACTAGTCCGCTCGGTTCTCGACGAGGTCCGAGAGGCCCAGCGGGCGCGCGGCCTGGACCGCAACCTGACTGCGTTGCTGGTGCCGTTGGTTGTCCGCACACTAAAGATGGCCGACGAGATGTCACAGGCCATCTACGCGCGGTCGTTCGACTGACCTCGGCGCGCGGCGGTACTAAACGGGTCGCCCGAGGAGATGTCTCATCATTGGCCGTACCCAATGTCGACGACGCTCGCAGGGCGTCGCTGAGACAGCTGTGACGAGCTTCGCTCTACGTGCAACGACCGTGATCGTTGTGGCTGTCTTGAGCCCCTTGCGTCGATCGAGCC
>CAYUKE010000459.1:0-2203 GCA_964445185.1 uncultured Geminicoccaceae bacterium | reverse complement strand
AGGGTGAGCAGCTGGCTGCCGTGGCGGAAACCCTCGCAACGGCGCGCGCGGCCGAACGCGTGGTGCGTCAGAACCTTGCGCTGGCCTTCGCCTACAACCTCTGCACGGTCCCGATCGCCATGGCGGGCCTCGTCACGCCGCTGATCGCCGCTGTCGCCATGTCGGCTTCCTCGCTGCTTGTCGTCGGCAACGCGCTGCGCTTGGGCCAGCAACGGCCAGGCCGGCTGGGGAGATCGCGATGAACATCCTGCTCGGCTTGATCCCGGCAGCGCTTTTCTTGGGCCTGCTCGGGCTCGCGGCGTTCCTCTGGGCGCTGCGCAATGGCCAGTTCGACGATCCGGACGGAGCCGCCCAGCGTGTCCTTTATGACGAAGACGGCGAGTAATCGATGCGCGCGGCGGCTTTCCGGTGGTAGTAAGATGTGTTTTGTGACAGACCGCTAGTCGTCGTTTTTAACCTTGCGCTTGAAACCGTTAGCGGAAACGGGACCGTAAGGATGCAGATCATCAGACCAGTGTTGACGGTGTTCGCCTGCGCGGCGCTCGCCGGTGTCGCCAGCGTGAGCGTGGCGCAGGCGCAAGGGCTCAACGAAGTCCTCGCCGAGACGTACAACACCAATCCGGAGCTGCAGGCGGCACGCGCCGAGCTCCGTGCGGTCGACGAGACGGTGAGCCAAGCCTATTCGGGCTACCGACCGGAGATCGCCGTCGTCGGTACCACGCTCTACTCGACGACCGATCGACCGGACGAGCGGTTCGACCTGTTCACGAATGAGATCGGCCTCAACCTGACACAGAACATCTACGAAGGTGGCGGTACCGTCGCCGCCGTCAGAAGTGCCGTCAATCAGGTCGGCCAGCAACGCGCGGTGCTGCAGTCGGTCGAGCAGGGCGTGTTTCTCGACGCCGTCACCGCCTACACCGACGTCGTCGCATCGGCGCGGGTCGTGGAACTCGCCATCAACAACGAGGAGCGGTTGCAGCGCCAATTGCAGGCGACCCAGGATCGCTTCGAGGTCGGCGAGGTCACGCGGACCGATGTCGCCCAGGCAGAGGCCAGCCTCGCGGGTGCGCAGGCCGACCTGGTGTCCGCGCAAGGCTTGCTCGCCCAGGCCGTCGCTGCCTTCGAAGCCGTCGTTGGCTTCAGACCGGGCGAACTGACGACGACCTTTCCCGGCATCCAGGCACCCGCGTCGCTCGACGAAGCCGACGCGCGCAGCGCCAACAACCCGACGATCATCGCGTCCCGCTTTGCAGTCCAGGTGGCCGAAGCCGATGTTCGCGTCGCGCAAGCGGATCTGCTCCCGTCAATCGATCTGTTCGGTGACGTGTCCTACGCCAGCAATCCGAGCATTTTCTTCGATCGCCAGACCGAAGCGCGGGTCGGCGCGACGATCTCGATCCCCATCTACCAGGGCGGCGCCGTCTACTCGCTGGTCCGGCAGACCAAGCAGGTCCTCCAGCAGACGCGCGACGAGTTGGAGGATGCGCGGCGCAGCGTCCGCGAACTGGTGACCCAGGCCTGGGAGGGCCTGGAAACGGCGAGTGCGACGGCCGTCTCGTTCGAGGAACAGACTCGCGCCAACCAGATCGCGCTGGAGGGCGTGGAGACCGAAGCCCAGGTCGGCGCGCGGACCGTGCTCGACGTCCTGGACGCCGAACAAGCGCTCTTCGAATCGCAGGTGGACCTCGTGGAGGCCCGAGCGACCGAGGTCGTGGCGCTCTATACGCTGCAATCGGCGATGGGCGAGCTCACCGCGGAAGCGCTCGGGCTCGAGGTCGAGATCTACGACCCGGACGTGCACTACCAGGAGGTCGATACGCAGGCGTTCGGCACCGAGCCCGGCCGCGCGACGCTCGTGGTCCAAGAGATCGATTTCAGCGAGGAATGGAGCCTGCCGACGCCCGAGTAGCTTCTCCGAGTCGAGCGCGCGGGCTACAGCCAGCGGTGGTGCGGACGGCCGCAGACGGGGCAGACCCAGTCCGCCGGCAGCTCTTCGAAGGGCACCCCAGGCGGGATGCCGCCCGCGGCGTCACCCTTCGCCGCGTCGTAGATGTATCCGCATTCGTTTTCCGGGCAGAGTAGACGGCCGTTGGCAAGGCGCCGCGCCATCTTGGCGTTGCCGGCGAACGGCCACGCGGCGAAACCCGCCGCAAGCGGCAGCGCGAAAGGTAGCCTGAGCAACCCGCGGCGCGTCTTCAAA
>CAYUKE010000458.1:0-2203 GCA_964445185.1 uncultured Geminicoccaceae bacterium | reverse complement strand
GAGCACGGTGCCGTTGAAGCGCTCGACGAAGCCGTTGGTCTTGGGCGAGCCGACGCGGGTCTTGCGGTGCTCAATGTCGTTGAGCGCCAGGAAGAGCTCGTAGGGGTGACGGTCGGTGCCGCAGAACTCGCGGCCGTTGTCCGTCAGCACGGCGTTCACCGGCAAGTCCAGCTCGGCATAGAACGGCAGCACGTCGTTGTGCAGCACGGCGACGGCGGCCTCCGGCTGCTTGGAGACGTGGAGGAAGCCGAAGGCGTAGGAACCGAAGGTGTCGACCACCGCGTGCAGGTAGACCCGGCCGATGCCCTTGAGCGTGCCGACCATGAAGGTGTCGGCGGAGAGGAGTTCACCGGGTCGGCTGCTCTCGACGTGGCGCTCCTTGAAGCAGGGGTTGAGCTTCTCGAGGAAGGCGACCTGCTCGCCGCTGAGCTCGATGACGTGGTCGGCGTTCTGCCGTTCCAGCGCCAGCCAGCGCTCGCTTCTGGTGCCGAGGCCCTTGTCGTTGAGGATCTTCTGCACGGTGATCGCCGAGACCCGCTTGCCCTCCAGGGCCAGCATCGCCTCGATCCGGTTGCAGCCGTAGGCCGGATGCGCCAGCGCCAGCTCGCAGATCCGCTCGACCACCTCCGGTGGCGTCGTCATCGGATGCGACTTGGCGATCGGCGGCAAGTCCTTGAGCCCTTCGAGGCCCTGCAGCTGGAAGCGCCGCTTCCACTCGTAGAAGCTCGAACGGTCGATCCCGCCCTGCCGGCACGCCGCGGTGACGTTCCCCAGCGTCTGCGCCAGCTCCAACACCGTCAGCCGGCGATGCGCCAGCTTGGTCTCCGGGTCCTTCGCGCTCACCCGCTTGCGGGTCGGCGTTCCTGCCATCGTAATCCCCCTTTGCCAGCAACCTGACCCAAGCCAGATCGCACGACAAGGAGGTTAAGAAGACAGTTTAATCCCGTTCCGGGAAGGTGCGGACCTCGCGACGCTGCGTCCGGCCGACCTGCGCCGGCACGCCGGTGTCAGCGAGCGGACGCTAGAGTACGCCTTTCGCGAGCGCTTCTCGTTGACCCCGGCCGCGTTCATCAAGGCGCAGCGCCTCGCCCAAGTACGTCGCGCCTTGCGGCACGCCGATCCGGCGGCCGAGTCGGTGGGGGACGTGATGGCTGCACACGGCTTCTTCCACGTCGGCCAGTTCGCCAAGGACTATCGACGCCTCTTCCATGAGCTTCCGTCGACGACCTTAAAGCGATCGCTCCACCGCGAGCACGTCTAGCGCTCGCACTCTCACTTCGAACGGCGGCCCGAAACACCATCGGCGGTCAACGACGGCGCGCCTGCCAGAATGCGAAGGCCACCTCCTGTGCCGCCTTGACCCGAGCGCGGCGGCTCGCGAGCACCGGCCCGCCGCGCTCGGCTTCCGCCGCGAAGTACCCTTCGCCCGGCAGGCCGTCGCTCTCGCGAACGACGAGGCAAGCGAGATCCGGCTCGCCACGGGCCTCGCTGCGGCGGCAGACCTCGGTGAGCACGCGCATCAGCGCCCGCACGTTGTTAGGTCCGACGCGTCTACCGCCCATCGCCAAGAGCGCGCGGTAGCTCAACGTTCGCTGCTCGCGGGCAGCGTCCTGCAGAATACCCTCAAGCTGCTCTGCGTCGAGCAACCGTCCGAGCTCGTCCAAGTCTCGCGTGCGCTGGCGGGACGCGCGCAGCGCGTCGCCGCCGGTAGCGCGCGGGTCAGGCGTAGCCGAGGGGCTTCAGCGCCTCGCCGATCTCCTCGAGGATCGCCGGGTCGTCGATCGTTGCCGGCATCTTGTAGTCCTCATGGTCGGCGATCTTCTTCATCGTCCCGCGCAGGATCTTCCCAGAACGTGTCTTCGGCAGTCGGTTCACGATGGCGACGTGCTTGAAGGCGGCCACCGGACCGATCTCGTTGCGGACCTTCTGCACCAGCTGCTCGCGCAGGGCGTCCTCCGCCGTGTCGACACCGGCCTTGAGCACGACGAGCCCGAGCGGCAGCTCACCCTTGAGCGTGTCCTGGACGCCGATGACAGCGCATTCGGCGACCGCTGGGTGGCTGGCCAGCACCTCTTCCATCGCCCCCGTCGACAGTCGGTGGCCGGCCACGTTGATGATGTCGTCGATACGGCTCATGATGTAGACATAGCCGTCGTCGTCTTTGTAGCCGGCGTCGCCGCTCAAGTAATAGCCGGGATAGCGC
>CAYUKE010000457.1:0-2208 GCA_964445185.1 uncultured Geminicoccaceae bacterium | reverse complement strand
CGCCGCCATACTCAACGGGGGGGGGCCCTCCAGCCGCCCCCTCCGCAAGCTAGGACGGTCGAGGCTTAGCCGATCGGGCCGCCTTCGCGCTTCACGATCGACACCACCGACGGGCGCGGCGGCATGTTGTCGTTGAAGTCGGGCCAGCGGGTCGACGGGTCCTCGAACGTGCTGTCGCGCCCGAACTCCGTCCACTCGTCACCATCGTCGGCCGGATGCTGCACGGCGACGAAGAGTGAGTTGTCGTCGGGCGTGAAGAACGGACCACACAGCTCGGCGCCGGCCGGCACTGCGTAGATGTGCTTTCCGGAGGCGAGCAGCTCGCACTCGGTCTCGAGCGCCCAGAGGCCGTCTGCGCGGCCCGTGTCGACGTCCGAGTTGCCGTCGGTGGCGATCCAGAGGCGGCCGCGATTGTCGATGGCGCAGTTGTCCGGATCGGCGAACCAGCCGTTGTTGCTGGTGGCCGGACCCCAGACCGCCTTGTCGTCCGGGTTGTTCGGATCGCCGCAGAGGACCAGGATCGACCACTCGTCCTTGGCCCGCGTGTAGTCGCCGCCGGTCGCGATCTCGATGATGTGGCCGTGCTCGTTGTCGGCGCGCGGGTTGGCGACGTTCTCGTCACCGGGCTCTCGCCGGGAGTTGTTGGTCAGCATCACGTAGACGCGGCCGGTCTGCGGGTTGTGCTCCACGTCCTCCGGACGATCCATCGGCGTGGCGCCGAGGAGGTCGGCAGCGCGACGGGTCTCGATGAGCACATCCGCCTGGTCCGCGAAGTCGTTCTCGGCCGTGAGCGGACCCTCGCCGAAGGTCAGCGGCAGCCAGTCGACGGTACCGTCCTCGTTGAACCGCGCGACGAAGAGCGTGCCTTCGTCCAAGAGGTCCATGTTCGCGGCGCGGTCATCGGGGTTGAACGTGCCGTTGGCGACGAAGCGGTAGAGGTAATCGAAGCGCTGGTCGTCGCCCATGTAGACGGTGACGCTGCCATTGTCGCCGATGGCGATGTCGGCACCCTCGTGCTTGAAGCGGCCGAGTGCTGTGCGCTTCTTGGGCGTGGAGTTCGGGTCGTAGGGGTCGACCTCGACCATCCAGCCGAAGCGGTTCGCCTCATTGGGCTCCTGGGCGAGGTTGAAGCGCGGCTGGAAGAGGTGCCAGCTGTACCACTCGCCGGGGATGCCGTAGCGCTCGTAGTTGCGCGCCTCGCGGTGGCCCGCCGGCAGCTCGCCACCGAAATAGCCGTGGAAGTTCTCCTCGGCGTGGAGCGAGGTGCCCCAGGGCGTCACGCCGCCAGCGCAATTGTTGATCGTGCCTACGACCTTCGTGCCGGTCGCGTCGGTCGAGGTCTTGAGGCGGTCATTGCCGGCGACCGGGCCGCTCAGGTCGATCTCGGTCGAGCGCGCCGAGATACGGCGGTTGAAGTCGCTCTCGGGCTTGTAGGTCCACTGACCGCCTTCGCCGTCCTTCATGATCTCGACAACCGTGATGCCGTGGGCGGCCATCTCGATGTCGACGGTTTCGGCGGTGTCCTCGGTGTAGTTCGGGAACATCAGCTCCTCATTGGTGTACTCGTGGTTCACCGTGAGGAGGCCATGATCGGCGTTGTCCGAGCCCTGCGGCAGGGGCAGGAAGCCGATGAAGTCGTTGTTGTAACCGAACTGCAGCTCCTGCGCCTCGGCCGACTGGTTCATCGGATCGAACGCCGGCGCGCCGGGAACGATGGGGTCACCCCAGCGGATCAGCACCTTGGCGTCGTAACCGTCGGCGACGCGATGGTCGGCAGTGACCTTCGCCTCGAGCTCGGGGAAGTCGAAGCTGCCGGTGGCTTGCGCGTGCGCCTTGCCGGCGAACAGCGCCGTCGGGCTCACCATCGCCGACATCGCGGTGACGCCGAGCATGCCCTTGAGCGCGTCGCGACGGCTGCGGCGGGCGATGATCTCGCCGATCGTCGGGTTGTGCAGCGGATTGCTGGGGACGTCGTCCGACGCCTCACGCCATGCCGTCTTCGGCATCTTGTCCTTGTCGATCCCGTCCATGGTGCGTCCCTCGCAAATTAGAGTTGGACGGCCTCTAGAAAGCGGATGCGACAAAAGTGTGACGAACGCTGTGACATCCTGGCCGGATGGCCGGCATCGTCCTTCAAGACCCATGATCTATCAGGATGTTGAGCGATGGGCGTCTGTGTAAATATTTCGTTCACGAATGGTGGCTGAC
>CAYUKE010000456.1:0-2214 GCA_964445185.1 uncultured Geminicoccaceae bacterium | reverse complement strand
CTCGTCGTCGTCGAGGAACAGCGTGTCAAAGCCGCTGCCGCCATCCACGCGGCGAAGGTCAGTGCTCCGGAGGCTCCCAAGCCCTACGAGGTCGGCGCCTTCGCCGGCATAGACCACGGCCTCGTAGCCGCTGGGCGTCTGAATGAAATCCGCACCCTCCTTGGCGACGAAGGTCACCTTTTTGGAGGCGCCACCCGACGCATCGTCTTCGAGGAGGAGGACGTCGTTGTCGGGCGTGCCATAGATGACCTCTGCGCCTTCGCCACCGCCGCGGTTCTCGCCATAGATGCCGTAGCTGAGCTCGACGCCGTCGCGGCGGTCGGAGACGGCATAGTCGGCGATACCGTCGCCATTCAAGTCGCCGGCGGCTGACATCGTGTTGGCGAGGTAGCGGGGCTGCGCGACGCTGCTGCCGATGCTCTGAATGGCAAAGCCGCCCTCGAAGCTTGCGGCCTGCTCCTTCGGTGGCACGGTTATGACGTCCGGCAGGTCGCTACCGCCGTAGACCACGTAGGCATCCTGGCTCGCCGGCCCACCGAAGAGAATGTCGTCGAACCCATCGTGGTTCACGTCACCGATCACGTCCGCCACTTTAATCCGGAACTGATCGGGGTCCTCGTAAACGTCGAAGTCCAGTTGCGCGCGGAAATTCCTGTAGACAAGCTTAGCAGTGATTTCATCGACTTCATTGGCGCCAAAGACAATTAAGCCCCGGAGCTGGAGGCCCAAGCCATTGTCTGCAATTGTCGATAAGACTATGTCGCTGTACCCATCGCCATTTATGTCGCCAACCGCCGATGGCAGAAAAGGTGCCGCGATCAAGAATTGCCCGCTGATCGGTGGAGCAATCTCATCCCAAGTGAAGGAAAAGACTTCCTCGATCCGTCCGTTTTGATATGTGCCCACTGCGAACGTCCGCGCGAAATTCGTAGGCGGCTCCCAAACCAACGAAATGACCTCATCACGACCGTCACGGTTCAGATCAACAATTGCTGAAATAGGGTTGGCGAGAAACGGATCGTCATCTGTAAAAACGCTGTCAAAGCGCGGTGTGCTTTCGCCGCGATTTATGAAAAACTGATTTAGTGTATTAGTAGGATTCAGGCTCTGGCCATCTGGCGTAATTCTCTGCCGCAGGAGATCCGCGTAGCCATCAGCGTTGAGGTCGATGGTGAAGACGTTCTCCGCACCGGGTGTCGCAAGCCTCGAGAGCCCTGGTATGCGCGTTGGGGTGAGGCCTCCATCACTCGAATATGTCTCGCTGTCATAGTAGTAGGGTTCGCTGTCCCCGATACCGACGACGAACTGGGCGATGACCTCGGTGGCACCATCACCGTCGAAGTCGCCGGCGGCGACGCCATAAGGTGAGCGGAACGCGCTGTTGGGATTCGGGAGATTGAAGTTGATCTCGCGGTCGACCGCGGTCTCGACGTCGAAGATGGAAGCGCCACGGACCAGCCGTAGTTGGCTGTTTTCGGTGATGAACCAAAGGTCGTCGTAGCCGTCCTGGTCGAAGTCGCCGGCGCTGCCGAAGCGGCCGGAACCTTGGAGGACGAAGCCGTTGTCCGAGCGCAGGTCGCGGACTTCAAGGCCGGTGCCGGGCTTGATCCATGGCGCGCCGGTGGCGATGTAGGTCTTGGCGTCGCCGTCCACCTCCGAACGCGGGGCGCCGATGGCGAGGTCGTCGCCCATGGTGTTGCCGTAGACGTCACCGGTGACGTTGCCGAGACCAGCGACGCTGTAGCCGACCGACCCCTCGTTGAGCGGGTTGTCGGCGCCCAGCGCCTCGGCCGTCCCGTCGAGGGTATAGAGCGGCAGCACGCCCGGCTGCGTTCCATCGGCGATGGGGTCGAGCTTGTAGACGTTCGGGGTGGTTTCGGGGTCGCTGAAGTTGAGCGCGCTGCCGAGCGCGACATAGGCCTGTCCTGCGCCACCGTCGGTGGCGAATGCCCCGATCGCCAGGTCCTCGAAGCCTCCTTCATTGGTTTCGCCGCGGAAGGCCCCGGCATTGGCGACCGAGAAGCCGGCGAAGCCTCCTGGCTGCGTGCCCTCGAAGATGAGCCCGTCGCGCGGGCGGTTCGGGAAGGCGAGATTGGTGCCATAGAGATCGGTCAGAAAGTAGTCGCCCTCGCCCTGCGTCGTTCCCCAGACGGTCGCCGGCCGCGAGGGGCCGCCGAACAGGACGTAGACGCGGCCGGTGTTGGTGAGCCTCTG
>CAYUKE010000455.1:0-2225 GCA_964445185.1 uncultured Geminicoccaceae bacterium | reverse complement strand
CCTGACCCTCAAGATCGCGCCCGAAGTTCAGGTCTACGGCCTGGAGCTCACCAAGATGCTGGTGGAGAACGTGTCGCTGCCGCCGAGCGTCGAGCAGGCCCTCGATCAGCGGAGTGCCGCAGGCGTTGTCGGCGACCTGAGCCGGCATCTGACCTACCAGACCGCGCAGGCGATGGGCCAGCCGCTGACCGGCGCCGCGACGGGTGTCGGTATCGGCGCCGGGCTCGCCATGGCGCAGCAGACGGCGGCTGCCGTGCCGCCAGCGGCGACCCCGCCAGCGCTACCGGTCGGCGGCAGGCGTTTCCACGTCGCGGTCGATGGCGCGCCTGAGGGCCCGTTCGGCACCGATGCCCTGCGTGACCGCTTGGCCGCCGGCGCAATGACGCGCGACACGCTCGTCTGGACCGAAGGCATGGCCGAATGGGCGCCGGCGGGCGAGGTCGCGGAACTCGCGGGCATGTTCGCGAGCGCGCCACCGCCCTTGCCGCCGGCTTAGAGGCAGCCCCTTGGATCTCGTTGTCGGCCCCTGGGGTGCCCGCCCGACGCGGCGGCAAGTGGAACCGGAGGCCGAAGCGCCGGCCGAGCTGCCGACGGCGTGCGAGAACTGCGGCGCCGTTCTCCGTTATACGCCCGGTACGGAAAAGCTTACCTGCAACTATTGCGGGCATACGACGAGGATCGCGGCACGCACAGAGGTCGTCGAGGAACAGCACCTCGACGACACGCTGGCCCAGATCGGCGATACGCCACCACCAACCGAACCGGTCACCGTGAGCTGTTCCGGCTGCGGCGCGTCCTTCACCTTCGAGGCGCCGCTCCACGCTGGACCCTGCCCGTTCTGCGGCCAATCGGTGGTCAACGAGCCCGGCGGCGCGCTCACGCCGACCGCGCTCTTGCCCTTCCTCATCGGCGAGGAGCACGCCCGGGAACGGATCGACGCCTGGCTCGACGCACTTTGGTTCGCGCCCAATCGGCTTGCCAAGGAGGCGCGCGGCCGCGACGCGCTGCACGGCCTCTACGTCCCCTGCTTCACCTTCGACAGCGCGACCGAAACCCGCTTTCGCGGCATGCGCGGCGACGTCTACTACGAGACCCGCCGCGTCACGATGGTCGTCAACGGCCGCCGGACGATGCAGATGCAGCAGGTGCCGAAGGTCCGCTGGCGTCCGGCCGGGGGAACGGTCAGGCGCGTATTCGACGACGTGTTGGTGTTCGCGACCAGGACGCTGCCCCAAGCGCTCGCCGAACGCCTGGGCCGCTTCGACACGGAGCAGGCTCGGCCTTTTCAGCTGGAGTTCCTGACAGGCTTCGAGAGCGAGCGCTATCGGCTCGCCCTGCCCGATGGCTTCGAACAGGCGCGCCTCAAGATGCGGCGCGTCATCGAAGGCGACGTGCGCGCCCACATTGGCGGCGACATGCAGAAGATCACCCAGCTCGACGTGCGCCACCGCAATCGATCCTACAAGCTCGTGCTGGTCCCCGTCTGGCGGGCAGAACTGCGCTTCGTCACGCGCACCTACGAACTCCTCGTAAACGGCCGGACGGGCGATGTGGTGGGCGAGCGGCCCTACAGTTTCTGGAAGATCGCCGGCGCCGTGCTCCTGGGTCTTTGCGCCCTGGCGCTTGTAGCGCTTGCCATCGGCCTCGCGCCGGAGCGCGGCTACCTACTTTGAGCAACGCCCGCCGCCAAGCACATCAACGCGATCGGATGGCGCGACGTCGTTGCCGGCCACGCTTGGCAACGGCAGCTCGCGGGCGCCCGCGCAGTCCGCGGCGGCTGGTCGAGATCGGCGCCGAGAGGACACTCGCGCACCGCACCGGGTAATGCAGCGCCGAGGCCAACCATCGACGGAATCGCGTTATGTTATATCATTCTAGAATTCAGCTACTCGCATCACGCAATGGAGCCACTATGAACGCCCCGAGCCTCGGGCCCACAGTGTTCCCCACCGGCAGCATCGTCCGTTGATCGCCGGCTGTCCCCTTCTCGCCCTCCCGGACGGGCCGCACCGAGCGTGAGCGCTTGCGAGACGTCTGAGCGCGAGCGAGCCGCTCAGCTCTGGACACCGCCAGTGCCCGGCAACTTAGCCGCCCACTGCCATGAGCTCGATTCAGCTTCCGCCCGCCTGCTCTGGGCTGCATGGTGCGTGCCGGCACGGTATCGCCTAGCGCTGCACCTCTGGCGGCGAGAGGCGCGGCTGCCGAATGACATTGAGCTGCGCGCC
>CAYUKE010000454.1:0-2232 GCA_964445185.1 uncultured Geminicoccaceae bacterium | reverse complement strand
GTCTAAGCCGCGCGGCGATTGCGGGCGTCTTGGATCGCTTGCCAGACGCGCTGGGGCGTCGCCGGCATGTCGAGGTGCGTGATGCCGAGGGGTGCCAGCGCGTCGATGAGCGCGTTCATCACCGTCGGCGGCGCCCCGGTCGCCCCCGCCTCACCGCAGCCCTTGGCGCCGAGCGGGTTCGTCTTCGCCGGGACCTCGACGAACTCGACCGCGATCATCGGCACCGCGTCGGCACGCGGCAGGGCGTAGTCCATGAAGGAGCCCGAGAGAAGCTGGCCCTCCTCGTCATAGACGACGTGCTCGAACAGCGCCTGGCCGATGCCCTGGGCGATGCCGCCTTGGATCTGCCCGCGGGTCAGCATCGGGTTAACGATGGTGCCGAAATCATTGACCGAGACGTAGCGGTCGATGCGGACGACGCCGGTCTCCGGGTCGACCTCCAGCTCGCAATAGTGGACTCCGTTGGGAAAGGCGTTCGGCGCGCCGTCGACGGTCAAGCTCGCGTCGATGTCCTCGGGCAGGCCGTCGACCGGATCCTGCTCGCGCACGGTCTGCGCGATGTCGAGCAGGCTCAGCCTGCGGTCCGTGCCGACGACCGTGACGGCGCCGTCGTCCAGCACGAGATCGGCCTCGGCCGCCTCGAAGAGATGCGCGGCCCACGCCTTGGCCTTGGTCTCGACCACGTCGGCCGCGGCAAGCAGCGCCATCGAGCTGTTCATCACCGAGCGCGAGCCGCCCGAACCGCCGCCGGCGATAAGCTGATCGGAGTCCTTCTGCAGCAGGTCGATCTTGTCGAAGGGTAGGCCGAGGCGGTCATGGACGATCTGCGCGAAGGTCGACCAATGCCCCTGACCGTAGTCCGAGGTGCCGGTTAGCATCGTCACCCGGCCGTTCGGCTCGAAGCGAAGCGCGCCCATCTCCGTCATCTTGCCCGCCGTCACCTCAAGATAGCAGGCGGTGGCCCGGCCGCGCAGCCGGCCTTCCGCCTCGCTGGCGCGGCGGCGCTCGGCGAACCCGGCCTCGTCGGCAAGCGCCAACGCACGATGAAGCAGACGCGGGAAATCACCGGAATCGTAGCTCAGCCCCGAGGCTGCGGTGAACGGCATCGCCGCCGGGTCGATCAGGTTCTGGCGCCTGAGGGCCGTCGGGTCGCGGCCGGTCTCGCGCGCGGCGGCGTCGATCAGCCGCTCCATGATATAGACGCCCTCCGGCCGTCCGGCGCCGCGATAGGGCCCGATCGGCACGGTATTGGTGAGCACGCTGCGCGAGCGCACGTGCATGATCGGCGTGCGATAGGGGCCCGGCGCGTTGGTCCGAATGTTGGTCGAAACGATCATCGGCGCGACGAACGTCATGTAGGCGCCGAGATTGCCGACGACGTCGATCTTCAGCGCAGTGAAATTGCCGTCGGCGTCGAGCGCGAGCTTGGCCTTGTACAGGCTGTCGCGACCCTGGAGATCCGAGAGGAAGCTGTCCGAGCGGTCGTCGCGCCAGCGGACCGGGCGGGCGAGCGCGCGCGCCGCGTGCAGGATCGCGACGTATTCCGGATACGAGCTGATCTTCATCCCGAAGGAGCCGCCGACATCGTACGTGATGACGCGGAGCTTCTCTCGGTCGACCTTCAAGATGACGTCGGCGAGCGTGTTCTTGAGGCCGAAGACGCCCTGCGAGCCGACGTGCAGCGTGAGGTGATCGCGCGCCAGATCGTATTCGGCAACCGCCGCGCGTGGCTCGAGCGGCGCCACCGCGAGGCGGTTGTTGACAAGGTCGATCTCCGTCACGTGCGCGGCGGCGGCCAGTGCCTCGTCGACGGCCGCTTCGTCGCCGAAGCCCCAATCGAGGCAGAGATTGTCAGGATAGTCGCGCGCCACTTGTGGCGCGCCCGGCGCGAGCGCGGCCAAAGGGTCGACGACGGCGGCCTTGGTCTCGAAGTCGACATCGATAAGCTCGGCGGCGTCGCGGGCCTGAGCGAGCGACTCCGCAACGACGACGGCGAGCGGTTCGCCGATATGACGAATGTCGGCCGCCGCAAAAGCGGGCTTCGGCTCGGCGTGCATCCGCGAGCCGTCGCGGTTGGCGAGCGGCAATCGGCAGGGCTGACCGCCATAGCCGGCATCGAGAAAGTCGAACAACGTGTAGATCTCGGCAACACCGGGCGCCGCACACGCCGCCGCGACGTCGAACACGTTGACGTGGGACGCCGCAACGGGCGAGCGCAGAATGAAGGCGTGG
>CAYUKE010000453.1:0-2233 GCA_964445185.1 uncultured Geminicoccaceae bacterium | reverse complement strand
CGTGGGAGGGGTCTATAGCCATCGCGCCGCGTGCGCACAAGCGAGCGGCGTCAGAGGTCCCCGTTGGCTAGCCGCAACCGGTCGCGAAGCGCCGCCAGTTCATCGCGCAGCAGCCGGAGCCGCACGCCGCGGTCTTCTTCCACAACCGAAACCGCGTGCGGTATCTCATCCTCGCCGGCGTCGACGAGCAACTCGTCCGGTTCGCCCGCCGGCTCGTGTTCATCACGCCCCTTCTTGGTCTTGAGGAGCTTCTGCACGCCGCGAATGGTGTAGCCTTCCTCGTACAGCAAGGTCCGGATCTGGCGGAGCAGCTCGACATCTTCCGGCCGATAGTACCGTCGGCCGCCGCCGCGCTTGAGCGGCTTCACCTGCGGAAACTTGCTCTCCCAAAAGCGCAGCACGTGCTGTGCCACGTCCAGGTCCTGCGCCACCTCGCTGATCGTCCTGAACGCCGCCGCCGACTTGCCGTGTCCGCGACCGTCGCCGTGCTCATGCAGGAGCCCGCTCATCATTCCGTCTCGACGAGGTGCGGATTGATCCGATCGCGCAGCACTTGCGATGGCCTGAAGACCAACACCCGCCGCGGCTTGATGGGCACCTCTTGGCCGGTCTTCGGGTTGCGACCGACGCGTTCGCCTTTGCTGCGCACTCCGAAGGTACCGAAGGCGGCGATCTTCACCTCGCCCTCAGTCACGAGCGAGCGGGTCATTTCTTCGAGCACCGAATCAACGAGATCGGCCGACTCGCTGCGAGACAGGCCCACCTCTTGGTAGACTGCCTCCGTCAAATCGGCTCGCGTCACCGTTCGCTCGCCCATCACCACACCGCCTTCTCACGCCTCATTCGGCAGAGAAAAAAACTAACAATCACAAGTGCTTCGGTCAATGGGAGAAGAAAGACGTAGAGCCCTTTTCCACAAGCGCCTCGACCAGCTACCAGCGAAGGACCACACCACCCCAAGTAAAACCGCCGCCCATGGCGGTGAGCGCAACGAGATCGCCAGCGCGCAGGCGGCCGTCTGCCGCCGCCAGATCTAGGGCGAGCGGAATGGAAGCCGCCGACGTGTTGGCGTGGCGATCAACCGTCACGATCACCTTTTCGGCGGGCACGCGCAGCCGTTTGCCGACCGCGTCGATGATCCGCCGGTTGGCTTGGTGCGGCACGATCCAGTCGAGTTCGCCGAGTTCGTGTCCTGCGCGTTCCAGGGCCTGGGTGACCGACGTCGAGAGCATCGCCACAGCCTGGCGGAACACCTCTTGGCCATTCATGCGTAGATGGCCCGTCGTGCCGGTCGTCGAGGGCCCACCATCGACGAACAGCTCGTCATAGTAGCGCCCGTCGGCGCCGAGATAGCAGCCGAGCACCCCCTGATCCGGGGTATCGGCTGTCGCGGAAAGGACGAGTGCTCCGGCTCCGTCACCGAACAGCACGGCTGTCCCGCGATCGGACCAATCCATGAGCCGCGAGAACGTCTCGGCGCCGATGACGTGTGCCGTGCGCGCCTGGCCGAGCCTCAAGAACTGGTCGGCCACGGTAAGCGCATAGGGAAAGCCTGCGCAGACCGCCTGCACATCGAAGGCGACCCCCGGCCCGCAACCGAGCTTGCGCTGCACCGCCGTTGCGGTCGCAGGAAAGGTGTGATCTGGCGTCGAGGTCGCGACGACGATCAGATCGACTTCCTCCGGCCGAAGCGCCGCCCGCGCCAGAGCAGCGCGTGACGCCTCGACGGCGAGGTCCGACGTGTACTCGTCAGGACCAGCGATATGCCGTTGGCGAATGCCCGTGCGCGCCCGGATCCACTCGTCGGACGTGTCCATTTCATCAGCGAGATCGGCGTTGGTGACGATCCGCTCCGGCGTCGCCGCGCCCCAGCCCCGAACGAGGGCGTGCAAACTCAACCGGCCGCCCCCTCGACCGGCGCTGCGAAACGCCTCAACTCGCCTTCGATCCGCTGATTCGCGCGGCCGTCGACCAGATCGAGGGCAACCTGGAGGGCATTGGCGAAGCCCGCCGCATTGGCACCGCCATGGCTCTTCACGACGACACCGGCGAGACCGAGAAACATGGCGCCGTTGTAGCGGTCCGGGTCGAGCTTGGCCTTGAGTCGCCCCAGGCTACGCTTGGCGAGCAGGAAACCGGCACGCGCCGCGAGGCTGTCGTTGAGCATGTCCTTGAACCGGTCGACGATCAGTCGCGCGGTACCCTCGGCCACCTTGAGGGCGACGTTCCCCGT
>CAYUKE010000452.1:0-2256 GCA_964445185.1 uncultured Geminicoccaceae bacterium | reverse complement strand
GCAGAACGTGGTCCGCTTCCGCGACGACCCCTTCTTCGCGAACGGGTTCGTGCCGACCGTCCGGCAGCTCGTGCAGCGGATCCTCTCCGGCCGCTAAGCTTGACAGCCCGGCGAAATCGTACCAGTCTAGTTCTGTTTTGGAGGACTGGACGAGCTTCGTATGACAACGCATGGCGCGGCAATCGACCTTTTGCGTGACGCGAACCTCCGTCCCACCCGACAACGCGTCGCCCTAGCTCGCTTGCTGTTCGGCTCCGGAGATCGCCACGTCTCCGCAGAAGAACTGTTTCACGAGGCTCGCGCCGCCCAGGTCCAGGTGTCGTTGGCGACCATCTACAATACGCTGCATCAGTTCACGGATGCTGGGTTGCTGCGCGAGGTCGCCGTCGACAGCGGTCAGTCTTACTTCGACACCAACGTGCGGCCGCATCATCACTTCTATATCCCGGCGGACGGCCGGGTGATCGACATCGACGGCGACGAGTTGGCGCTAGATGATGTTCCTACGCCGCCAGAGGGCTACCGCATCGAGCGGATCGACGTGGTCGTGCGCCTGACGGCAGACGACTAAGCCCCTCGCCCCGGTGGTAACAACCGACGACGGACCACGCATCGGGCCCAACGCGGTCACACGCCTTGCCGAGGCGCTGACGGCGGCGGGCCGGGATCCGTATTCGGTTTTCGCCGCCGCCGATCTTGCGGCCTACCTCACCGATCCCCCCGAGCAGATGGTACCGACGCGCGACGTCACGTGTCTCTATGCAGCGCTCCGTGCCGCCCTCGGGCCAAACGCCGCTGCCCGCGGCGCCCGCGACGCGGGCGAGCGGACAGCAAGCTATCTCCTCGAGCGACGCATCCCCAAGCCGGCACAAGCCGCTCTGCGGATGCTGTCACCGGGCCTCTCGGCGCGGCTGCTGCTCATGCTGATCGCCCGCAACGCGTGGACATTCGCCGGCGCGTCGCAGCTCGTCATCCAGCACGGCCGACCGTCGCAGCTCAGCCTGACCGCGAGCCCCTTCGCAGCAGAAGCGGCGGGCGCCGTCTCGGTTTGCCACTTCTACGTCGGCACGTTCGAACGCCTCTTCCAGACGCTGGTCGCGCCAACGGCGACCGCCTGCGAAACGAGTTGCCGCGCCCGCGGGGCGCAACGCTGTGTCTTCCAGCTGGACTGGTGATAGCGCGCAGGCGCGGCGGGCTTCAGGACGCCACGCCCCAGAGTCCGGCGCGCTCCAGCCAGCCCCGCCGCCGCCCGATCTCGACGAAGCACCAGTCGACATGACAGTCGAGGAGATCGATGATTACGCCGGCTTCGACGCGGGCAATCGCCGCCGCTCCGGCGCCCGGCGCCCGGCGCAGCACGGCTGCACTAGGATGCACCACTGCCGTGCGCTTGCCGGAAAGTAGACTGGTGTGCATCCAGCCACGGTCGCCATCGACATCGACGACCTGACGCCAGTTGCCTTCCTCATCAACGATCTGCAGCGGCAGGCCGCGCCGACGATAAACGGCGACAATGTCGTCGGTGAGACGTGGGCCGAGACGCAGGTGCGCGATGTCGGCCGCAAGCGAGACGAAGCGCGGCAATGGGAGGCCGCTGCTGCGGCCTGTCGCTTCGGCGGCGGCTAGGCCCGCGAAAGTGACGATCGCGGCGCAAGCCAGGACCAGGGTGCGCGCAGCGAGAACCCAGCGCTCCTTGGCCCTCGCCTTCAGGTCTGCTACGCGATACCCACCGTTGTGCCCCCGCCGAGGAGCAATAGTGCCATGTCCCGTGCTCGACCGCTCGTTGTCGTCACCCGTCGCCTGCCCGAAGCGATCGAGACGCGGATGATGGAACTGTTCGATACACGCCTCAACACCAGCGACGAGCCGATGAGTAAGGCTGACCTGACGGAGGCGGTGAAGGTCGCGCAGGTGCTCGTTCCCACAGTCACCGACCGCATCGATTCTGCGATCCTCGCGCATGCCAATCCCGACCTGCGGCTGATCGCCAACTACGGGACGGGCGTCGACAACATCGACGTGGAGGCGGCCTACAAGCGTGGGATCACGGTCACCAACACGCCGGGCGTCCTCACCGAGGACACCGCCGACATGACGATGGCGCTCATCTTGGCGGTCGCTCGCCGCGTCGTCGAAGGCGAGCAGATCGCGCGCTCCGGGGAGTGGGCCGGCTGGACGCCGACCGGCATGCTTGGTCATCGAATCACCGGCAAGCGCCTCGGCATCCTCGGCATGGGCCGGATCGGCACCGCCGTC
>CAYUKE010000451.1:0-2286 GCA_964445185.1 uncultured Geminicoccaceae bacterium | reverse complement strand
CATCGCGAACTCGTCGAGGTTGGTCTTGCCGAGGCAGACGGCGCCGGCATCCCAGAGCTTGCCGCTCACCGTCGATTCGTAAGGCGGCTCGAACCCGTGCAGAATGTGGGACGCCGCCGTCGTCAGCGTGCCCTTGGTGCAGAAGAGGTCCTTCATCCCGATGGGCAGCCCCTCCAGCGGACCGCCGCCGCTGGCGTCGAGCTTGCGGTCCGAGGCTTCGGCCATGGCCATCGCCTTGTCCGGCGTCTCAGTGATGAAGGCGTTCCAGTCCCGGTGCCGCGCCATGGCGTCGAGATAAGCCATGGTAAGCTCGGTTGACCGGATCTCGCGGCGGCGCAGCCGGTCGCGCGCGTCCTTCAGGCTGAGCTTGATCAGGTCGGACATCACTCGACGACCTTAGGCACGACGAAGCAACCGTCATCGGCGTCCGGCGCGTTCAGCAAGATATCATCGCGCCGGTCGCCGTCGGTCACCAGGTCATCGCGGCGGCGCGAGGTGATCGGCATGACCGAGCGGAGGGGCTCGACATCTTCGGTCGGAACCTCGCTCAGCTGCTCGATCCATTCGAGAATGTTCGAAAGCTCGTGAGCGAGGGCCGGCAACCGGGCGTCCTCAACCTCGATACGGGCCAAGCGAGCAATTCGCGCGACCGTGGCTTCGTCGAGCGGCATTCGAGCTTCCTAGGTAGCGGACAGGCAACTCAAAGACGCTACACGGCCGATTCAACGCGAACAAGCAGGGCCAGGACGAGGCCGTCCACTCGCTGTCCGTGGTCCAGCGCGTAGCGGCGTCACTCCGGTGCCGAGGCCATGGCAGGTGCCATCGGCTCCGCGACCCGTCGGCAAGCAAGCGGCCGCAGGTTTCGCCGAAGACCGGAGCTTGTCCCGCTGCGGCGGGAACGGCATCCTACGGGGCAATGCCACTCTATAACGCCTTAGCCGACTATCGGGCGTGTCTGCCGCGCTTCGGTTCGCTCCTCGCGCTCGATCTCTCGAAGCGTCGGATCGGCTTCGCGGGTACCGACATGACGCGGCTGCTGGCGACGCCGGTTGAGACGTGGCAACGGCGTCGGTTCGCCGACGATGTGCGCCGGATCGAGCATCACGTGCGCAATCGGGAAGCGGTAGCACTAGTGGTCGGCTTCCCACTGGCCGCCGACGGCCAATTCGGCCCAGCGGCGCAGGCAGCCAGGGATACCGCGAAGGCCATCGACGCGGAGCTTAGCCTACCGATCTGGCTCCAGGACGAGCGTTGGAGCACCGTCGAGGCCGAAGCTCGCGGCGGCGGCGATGCGATGGCGGCCTGCGTCATCCTTGAGGACGTGCTGGCGGCCCTGGAACGTGAGGACGACTGACCCTTGCGAGCGGCGCGCGGCAGCGCATGTTCCGCGAGGATGGTGTTCACTCCTGCTCCGGTGCACTCTCGTGCTTCGCGCGCTCTTCGCAGTTGGTATGATCCTGCTTCTCTCCGCCTGCTCAGCCCTCTTTCCCACGGCACGGTCGACTCCGGATCGGGTTGCGGCGCTGCCTTCGCAGGGCTGGCCGACCACGGCCCCGGTCACCATCCGCTGGAACGATTACCAGGTGCCCTTCGTCGAGGCCGAGACCGACGCTGACCTCGCCTTCTCGCTGGGCGTCGTTCACCACCACCTCCGCGCCGGCCAGATGCGCGTCCTCAAGCACATCAGCCAGGGTCGCCTCGCCGAACTCGCCGGGCCGCCGGCGCGCGGCATCGACGAGGCCCTGCGCATGCTCGACTACGGCCGCGCGGCGCCGGACGTCGTCGCGGCGTGGCCCGAGGACACGCGAGCCTTTGTCGACGCGTTCGTCCGCGGCCTAAACTGGCACCAGTCCCGGGCGCCGCGGCCGCCGGAATTCGGCCTGCTCGGCCTCGCGCCCGAACCGTGGGTCGCGGAGGACCTGGTCACCATCGGCCGCCTCGCCGGCACCGACGTCAACTGGCTCGGCTTCTTCAGTGCGCTTCGCGCGCGCCTCGAGCCGGACTGGCCCCAAACCTGGCAGCGCCTCAAGCTCGCTGGGCTGGCGCCCGACGACGTCGAGCTGGCCGATACACCGGACGCCGCGGCGCTCGCCGCGCTACTCGCCAGCACGAGCAAGGCCGGCAGCAACTCGCTCGCCATCGCCGGCGACCGATCGGCGTCGGGCAAGCCGCTGATCGCCAACGACCCGCACCTCGGCCTCAACCTACCGAACCTGTGGCTGCTGGCAGGGGCGAAGTCGCCATCCTACCACGTCGTCGGCATGATGATCCCGGGGCTGCCGTTCT
>CAYUKE010000450.1:0-2302 GCA_964445185.1 uncultured Geminicoccaceae bacterium | reverse complement strand
GGGCACGACGGCGTCAGGATGCGGGCAAGCACGCCGAGTGGAATGGTCGAGACGACATGCGTTGCCTCGACATGATGCTCCACGCCGCCGGTCGTGTAAGTTACCCGATAGCCGTCAGTAGTCCGCTCGACCCGCGACACCTCGGCGCCCAGCCGCACCTCGCCGTCATTCCGGCAGACGTCGTCAGCCATTCTCATTGGAATGCGCATGTAGCCGTCACGCGGATACATGAAGCGCTCAATCAGACTCTTCGCATCTGTTTTACCGCGTCGCAGCGCATCGTAGACCAACGAGAAGATCGAAAGCCCTTTTGAGCGCTGCGAAACCCAGTCACCTGATATCAGTTCGCAGGGCTGGCCCCACACCTTCTCACTATATTGTTCAAAGAACATCTTGTAGAGCTTCTGGCCGAACTGCGCCTCATACGCATCACGCATATTGGCAATCGGGCGCTTGCGAAGCAACGTACCAGCCTGCTGCCAAAAATAGGATGCAATAATATGAGCAATGGTCTGCACGCTTGAGTTGCGCACGACGTCAGATAGGGCAACGGGATACTGGTAGAATTTACCATCATGCAAAATGCGGCTGACACGGTCGACCCACACGATCTCTCCTTCCATGAGGCGCCGGAACCAAATGTTGAGGTCCTCGTTCTTGGAGAACCAGCGATGACCGCCCAAATCGAATTTGTACCCTGATTTCTCAACTGTAACGCATAGCCCGCCGACATAGGCGTTTCGTTCCAAAACCGTCGTCCGAACGCCGGCGTCCGCCAGGCCGTGGGCCGTCGCCAGCCCGCCAGGGCCGCCCCCCAAAACCACTACGTGCATTAGGCTTCTCCCGGAACGCTCCTCGCCAGCCCGAGCGCGATGCGCAATGCCGAGCCTCGGCGTGAATGATTTACTTAGCGTCATGTTTTGAGGAGATAAACGACCGAGGCGCAATGCACTACCTGGAACTCGGCTTCGCGGCTGCCATGACCGTCACCGAGCGACGCAGGTCGCCAACGACGAAGCCGCTCGCTAGGATGAACAACGCCGCCATCACGGCCCAGGGCCATGCTGGCGTGGCGAGCCCCAGGACTGCGGCCGTGACGCCCGACGCCAGCGCGGTCGGCAGCAACCACGCCTGCCAGCGCGAACGGACGCGGCAGAGCCGGCCGCTGGTGAGCAGAGCAACCCAGAGAACCACATGCCCGAGGACGATACCGATCGCCGCGCCTTCCCCTCCGGCGATAGCGGCGAGCGGGGCCGCTCCGGCGACTATCAGGACGCCACCGGCGACTTCCGCCCGGAGCAGCTCGCGCTGTCGATCCTGCACGAAGAGCAGCGCACGCGCGGAGCCGATCGCAAACGTCAACGGCACAGTCCAGACGATGATGCCGAACTCGCGCCCGGCCGGAGCAAAGTTCGGGCCGAAGGCCACCGCCATCAGGCTCTCCGCCGCGATGAACAGGAACACTGTCGCCGCCATCAGGGACCAAGCAACGCACGTGTCCGACGCGTCGACGATCTGCTGGGCCCGCGTCGGCGCCGGCTTCGCGGCTGCCGCGAGCAGTGGCAGGAAGTTCTGATGGTAGATCAGGGCGAAGGTCGCCAACGCGATTGAGACACGTTGCGCGGCGCCCAACTGGCCGCCCTCGGCGCCACCGGCGACGGCCGCGACGATCGCCAGCGGCAACGCTCGCGCCGCCGCCACCACGAGCAACGACGTGCCGAGCGGCGCGGCCTCGGCAATCATCGCCCTGCCCGCGGCGAAATCGGGCGCCCAAGCGGCCCGACGCTGCGCCACCGGCAGAAGCGCGATGACGTAACCTAACGTCACGAGCATCGCCGTCACCTCGGCCCAACCGATAACCACAAAATCATTCGCTGATGGAGTCAGCCCGCATACGATGAAACAAAATGCAAACATCTTCACCGTCGAAACAAGTGAAGCGGCCTGCATTCTCTCCTCAGCCAATAGCACCCATTCGTGACGAAAAACCAACGTGAGCAAACTTACAGCGAAAAGAACAAGCAAAAATCTTGACTCTATGTCTTTAAGTATGAATGAATATGAAAATATCAGCAAAGGCAAGGAGATCAGCGCCAGGGTGAAGCGAGCCCCGGCAACTGCCCGAATGACGTCGGTTTTCTCCATTTCCTGGCGGGCGATACGGCGAATCGCGATATTGCCTGTGCCAAATTCGATTGCGCCGAAGCCGAGCAAAGACATGCCGACGACAACTTCGACAAGCCCGTAGTCGTTGGGCGACAGAGTGCGCGCGAGCCAGGCGAACGCGATGAACCCGGCAACT
>CAYUKE010000449.1:1221-2309 GCA_964445185.1 uncultured Geminicoccaceae bacterium | reverse complement strand
TCAGAGGATCTCGATATCGGCGCCGTCCATCAGCCGATAACCCTCGAGGAAGAGGTCGACCGCGCCATCGCCGTCAAAGTCGAAGCGCGTGTTGCCACCGCCGAAGACGGCCAGGTCGAGCGCATCCTCGACGGTCAAGCCGACAAAGCCGACCAGCCGCAACAGATCGCCCTCCGCGAAGTCGGTGATCGTGTCGAAGCCCGAAGCCGCCGCGTAGACGAACGTGTCGAGGCCGGGCCCGCCGGAGAGCGTGTCATTGCCGATGCCGCCGTCGAGTAGATCGTCACCGATGCCGCCGAAAAGCCTGTCGTCGCCACCCTCGCCGAACAAGAAATCCGCGGCGCCGTTGCCCCGCAGGACGTCATCGCCGCCGCCGCCGCGGAGCTCGTCGGCGCCGGTGTTGCCGGCGAGACTATCCTTGCCCTTCTCGCCCAGGAGCGTGTCCTGACCTTGGCCGCCGCGCAGCTTGTCGCCGCCGTCGCCGCCAACGAGGGTGTCAAAACCCTTGTTGCCGAAGAGTTCGTCGCGGCCGTCGCCGCCTTGCAAGAAGTCGTTGGCCTTTCCGCCGCGGAGAACGTCGTTCTCGATGCCACCGTCCAGTCGGTCGGCGCCTTCGTTGCCCTCGAGCACGTCGTCGCCCTCCTCGCCGTCGATCCGGTCGTTGCCGGGACCGCCGACGACAAGGTCGTTGCCCTCACTCCCCCACATGCGGTCGTCGCCATCGTCACCCATCACGATGTCGTCGCCTAGGCCCCCGGCAACACGGTCGTCGCCGTCGCCGCCGGAAACGACGTCGTTGCCGTCCTGGCCGTCGATGACGTCGTTGCCCGCACCGCCGCTGAGCTGGTCGGCGCCGATACCACCCCAAATCAGATCGTCGTTGCCGTCGCCGTCGACGACGTCGTCACCGGCCCCACCGACCAGGCTGTCGTTGCCGGCCCCGCCCGAGATGGCGTCGTTGCCATCGTCGCCGCTGATCTGGTCGGCGCCGCCGCGCCCCGCGATCACGTCGTCGCCGCGCCCACCCGGCAGGACCTCCGGCAGAGCGGTGCCGGTGATAGTCTGGCCGGGCTCCGGTTCGGGTTCGG
>CAYUKE010000449.1:0-1121 GCA_964445185.1 uncultured Geminicoccaceae bacterium | reverse complement strand
GCGTTGTCATCGGTCCCATCGTCTCCGCCAGGGGCGGCATTGTCGTCGGCATCGTCATCGGGAGCAGGTTCGTCGTCGGCAACGGGCGCGACGTTCACCGGAGCGACGTCGGGATCCTCGCCCCGGACGGCCGCGCCCGGCTCAACGTCGACTGCGCCGATCAGAAGCAGATCGTCGGATGTGACCAGCAGGTCGTCCTGCACGCTCGCAACCATTGTCCCAGTGGCTCCATTCGCCCAGCGTTTGTTGACGCACGTGTAATTCTACCGGCTCTGATATGGCCGACAGTGCATGTGCTGAAAGCTAAAGCAGGCGGCTTCTAGCAGCCAGTGGTGCCGACAAAAGATCGGAACACATGAAGGCAAAGTCACTTCATGGTACGCCGCACCACCGCCAGGAGCGGCGCGACCATCGGCGCTTCGCTCTGGTTTGCGCAACGCAGGGAATGCAAGACGGCCGGCGCGCGGCGCCGGCCGTCTTGGCTTGATGGACCAGAAACCGCCGCAACGCGGTGCGGCTACGCCGTCTCAGCGGACCTTCTTGGTCGACGCCTTTGCGATGCTCGACGCGTCCGTCGTTCCCTGCGCCATCCTGGCCTTGCCGGTCGGTGCCGCAGTCTCGTAGGTCGCCGCCTCCTCAGCCAAGCCCCCCAAGATCAGCCGCTCAGCCTCGAGCCAGTTGTCGATCGCCGTTCGCGTCGCGCGATCGGGCGCCTCGGACAGTTCGAACGCCTTGCCGCGAATCAGCTCCTCGGTACGCGCATCCATCTCGCCACCTCCTTCTCGGCTTCGCTGAAACGAAGGTGACGCATCTCATCAAAGGGGCGAAAATGCAAAAGGATGTTCTACTAAAAGGCGAGATCTCGATACCCGCCGGGCGCCGTGCTTGCGTCCACGCGGCAACCCCCCTATAGCGCCCGCATCTCGCACGCGGGTAACGATCGCAGATCGTGTCCGGTGCTCTCGGCTTGTCCGGGAGCCAACGCCCGCGGTGGCTCAACCGGACTTTGGACGCAACGATGAGCTTTCCGACCTTCACGATGCGCCAGCTCTTGGAAGCTGGCGTCCACTTCGGGCACGTCACGCGGCGCTGGAATCCGCAGATGGCGCCCTACATCTTCG
>CAYUKE010000448.1:0-2310 GCA_964445185.1 uncultured Geminicoccaceae bacterium | reverse complement strand
GGGCGAACTGCTTCATGCGCGCGCTCTCGCCAGCCATGCGGGTGATCACGTCCTGAATCATCCCGAGATGCGTGATGCGGTCGTCAGTCAGCGGGGTCATCTTCGAGTTCCTTACGGAGCACCTGCTCGAAGCTCGTGTAGCGGTGGCGGGCGAGGACGAGCTCTATCAGCTCGCTGAGCACGTGCACGAACTCGCACGTCCGGCCAAGCTTCGCTGCGACAGCCCTTGGCTGGGGCGAGGACTTGAGGCGATCATACGCTGCATCAAGTTCATTCTTCCAGAAATCACGGTATTGCTTTTGCCCTTGCTCAAGTCTGATGTCAGCGTCGCCCAAAATGATGACGACACGCTCGTTAAGAGCCGCTGCGTCGCCTCTACAATCTTTCCAGACTTCAAGAAGCTCAAACATGCAGTAAGGCGATTTCAGGTAAGCGTCGGTGATCCAGATAAAAATACGATCGCCGGCGGCGAGATCGCGCATGAATGCTTCGAGGTCGTCGCCGTAGCTTAGCTCGTCGACATCCCGGCGGATGACAATGTCGTGCGCTTCTTTCATCTTCGCGCAAAAACCCTGGACCGGTTGTCCGGCCTCCGCTTCGGACGCGTTGGCATAAGAGAAGAACCATTCGGCCGCGGCGCGACCGGTCGTTTCGCGCGGCGGCTGGCCGAAGGTGGGCACGGGCAGCGGCTCGGCACTAGGGTGCCCGGCTTCACGCCCGGCGATGGCCATGACCTCTAGCGGTATCAGCCCGAGACGCGCTTCCTCGCGCGCGACCACCTCGGCAAGCCAGGCGAGGAGTTCAGCCGACGCTCCACCGTGCGCCTTCAGCACCAGCCGACCCGCGCCGTCGTCGGCGGCTTCGCTCTCGATCAGGCCCTCGCTGCGCCGGCTTGTCTCGTAGATCCGCACGCCGTGACGCCAGTACTCGCCATCATTGCCGGCTGCCGCGCCGACGGCGGCGACGACACTCCGCATCAGCGCTTCCGGCAGCAGACGATAGCGTCGCTCCTGGACATGCTCTGCGCCTTCGCCACGCCAGCCGCCGGGGAACGCGCACGGCAGCAGGTCCGGGGCGACATAGATCGCCTCGGCCTCGCCCACCGCGGCGCGCCTTTGGAAGCAGATGCCGCACGAGCACATCATCGAAAGGAAGAGCTCCTGCTCCTCCGGGCTGTAGGCGGCGTCCCACAGCAGGGCGCCCAGCAGCGTGCGGGTGAACCGGCCGTCATTGCTCTCGATCGCACGAAAGGCTCCGCTCTCGCGGTCGAACACCGCGTAGATCGCGGCTATCGCCCATTCCTGGTCGAGGATGATGCGGCCGCCGAAATAGCCCCGGCGGTGGAACACCACGCCCGCATTGTGCAGCGTCTCGAGAAAGAGGTCGGCGTCGGCCACCCCACCGTGCTTGTCGCACAGCGCGCGAAACGCCGTCCGCTTCATCGTCGTCGCCGCACGGGCTGCGACCATGTCCTCGAGGTCTCGCTTAACGGCCGCCCGCACGCGGCCCACGACCGGCTGCGGTACCGCCGCGTAGCACGTGCTGATGGCCTCGTTGAGGTCGTCAAACCCGCGCCCTTTCTTCGCGCTGTGCTGGATCGCGAAGGCCGTCTGAAAGCGGCCGAACGGCTGCCGCGCGGCGTCCGGCAGGTCGCGCTTGTCGGCGAGCCGATCGACCTGCGTCTGCACGACCACGAGCGGCGCTTGCGGACCGCCGAACTCGGCGATGTGGCCCAGCCACCATGGCAGCGCCCGGTTCCGGAAATCGAGGCCGTCGAGGCTATGGACCGCGTTGTTCTCTTGTTCCGGGGTCCAGGCGACGAGGAAGATGCCGCGGCTGCGCATGAACAGCGCGTGGGTGGCGTGATAGATGTCCTGTCCGCCGAAATCCCAGACCCACACGCGTGCCGGCGCGCCGTCGGGCGTGTCGGCTAGCTCCAACGGGCGCACGACGATCCCGTGCGTCGATCGTACGCTCTCGTCGAAGCACTCGCCCTTGAGACTCCGGACGATCTGGGTCTTACCGACGCGTCCGTTGCCGAGCACGAGCAGCTTCCCGTCGCGCAACGGTTCTGCCCCGGCGGCCAGGTCGCTGAAGTGTGCCCGCAGCCTTGGCAGGCAGTTCTCCCCAGGCTCTTGCGAGAGATCTTCCGCCGGAACGTTGCCCAAGCTCGCCTTGTAGCAGGTGACGTTCCCGAGGTTCGTTGCCTCGAAAAGCCCCTCAGGAAAGCGCTCAATCTTGCACCAACTAAAGTTGAGTGTGTGCAGAGCCTGAAGGCCGGCGAGCGGGGCGAGGTCGGCGACCTGCGTG
>CAYUKE010000447.1:0-2314 GCA_964445185.1 uncultured Geminicoccaceae bacterium | reverse complement strand
TGCGGCGACCGCATCCTTCGTCATCGGCGGCGCGGCGCTGGCGGCGGGCATCGTCACGCTCGTGGTCACGCGCTTCGGCGGCGCCGACGAGGAAGGCGAGGACGAGGTCGCGTTGCGATGGTCACCGGTGGTGACCCCCAAGACGGTCGGCACTTGGGCCAGCCTCCGCTTCTAGTCTGACTAGACCTCAATCAAGCGAGTTAGAACACCGAGGATCTTGAATTTCCTGAAAAGCCCCCCGTCTAACGACTGGAATTCCACAACCGGTCGGAGGACCAGAAAGGCCTTTCAGGTGAAGAGCAAAGTAGCACGGCGAGGGGGGCGAGCGAAGGCGGAGCGAGGCAAACGAGGGCGGCGTCGGCTGGCTCAGCGACTGGCCTCGACGCAACGGCGAATCGAGAGGCGGCTCGACTCGGCGGCTCCGTCCGGCGACCGGGGCAAACCGATGATGGGCGGAGCGCGTGCGCGCTACGAGGTCGCGGCGAGGACGGAGGCGACGATTCACGGTGGCATCGGGTTGGCACATCGCGTGGCGACGAACTCGGGCCTCGTGGCGGCGATCGACAAGACGGTGAACGTCCTGATGATCCACTGCCCGTACTACGAGTCCGACCACGTGCTGAACATCGCCTTCAACGCGATGTGCGGGGGCCGGACGCTCGATGACATCGAGCTTCGCCGAAACGACCCGGCGTTCCTGAACGCGGTCGGAGCCGAGGCGATCCCCGATCCGACGACGGCGGGCGACTTCTGCCGTCGTTTCGACGTAGGCGACATCCACGACCTGATGGCGGCGATCGACGAGGCGCGGCTGAAGGTGTGGGCGAAGCAGGGCGACGAGCTCATCTCACAGACGGCGGTCATCGAGGCCGACGGGTCGATCGTGAAGACGGACGGCGAGTGCAAGCAAGGGATGGGGATGAGCTACAAGGGGATCTGGGGTTACCACCCGCTGGTGGTCACTCTGGCGAACACGGGCGAGGTGCTCTACCTCGCCAACCGCGGCGGCAACCGTCCGTCGCACGAGGGGGCGGCCGCGTACTTCGACCGAGCGGTCGCGCTCTGTCGGCGGGGAGGTTTCGGGGATGTGCTGCTGCGCGGCGACACCGACTTCTCGCTCACCAGCAACTTCGACCGCTGGGACGAAGACGGCGTCCGTTTCGTCTTCGGCTACGACGCCAGCGCCGTGATGCGGGCTTACGCCGAGGACGAGCGAGCGCTGCACGAGGATGGCTACCGCGAGCTCGAGCGCCGCGCGGAGGAGGCCTTCGCAGCCAAGAAGCGGCGCGCTCGCCAGCCTCGGGTCAAGAAGCAGCTCGTCCGAGACAACGGCTACAAGAACATCCGCCTGAAGTCCGAGGACGTCGCCGAATTCGTCTACCAGCCAACGAAGTGCAACCGGCAGTACCGCTTCGTCGTCGTGCGCAAGAACCTCAGCATCTCGCGCGGCGAGCACGTCCTGTTTCCCGACATTCGGTACTTCTTCTACGTCACCAACGACGACGTCATCCCAGCCGAGCAGGTCGTCCGCCACGCGCGCAAGCGCTGCGACGCGGAGAACATCGTCGCCCAGCTCAAGGGCGGCATCCGGGCGCTGCATGCGCCCGTCAACACGCTGAACGCCAACTGGGCGTACATGGTCATGGCCTCGCTCGCATGGACTCTCAAGGCGTGGATGGCGCTGTCGCTGCCCATCTGTCCGCGATGGCGCGCCAAGCATCGCGCCGAGCGCGACGCCTGGCTGCGCATGGAGTTTCGTACCTTCCTCAACGCCGTCATCAACGTCCCCGCCCAGGTCGTGACCACCGGCAGGAGGCTGGTGATCCGTCTGCTCGCGTGGCGGCCTCAGCTTCACGTCTTCTTGCGCCTCGCGGGCAGCACGTAGCTCACGTGCCGCCGCGTCGGCATGGGGCCCACGCAGGTGGCATGACTCACCCTCAACCCCGAGAGGACCGCCCCCATGACCCCAGCCTCCAGATTCGACGACTGCCGCTCGCTGAGCGGCACCGGCGACGTGCGCGCCGACGCTGACAGCGAGGTCACGTCACGCTGGCTGCTTTGGGGACGCTTGATTGAGGTCTAGTAGCAGCTGTAGGGCGACGTGAACGTCGTCTTCTTGACGATGCCCGCGCTGTTGATGCGCGCGGCGGAGATGCCGGTGCCGCTCGAGGTACCCCAGTACTTGTTCGTCCACTGGCTGCCGATCTTCTGGCGCGAGTTCAGGTAGGCGGTGTACCAGTTGCCAGGACAGTTGCTGCCGCCGTTCTGGTCGAAGACGAACAGGCCGTTCGCGTTCTGGGGGCCGAGGTTGATC
>CAYUKE010000446.1:0-2316 GCA_964445185.1 uncultured Geminicoccaceae bacterium | reverse complement strand
TAAGATGATCCGCGAGATCACCGAGACGACTGGGGCCAAGGTCGACATCAGCGACGACGGCACCGTGCTGATCGCCGCGACGAGCCGCGACGCGTCGAAGCAGGCGGTTGCCTGGATCGAGGGCCTGACGGCGTCGCCGGAAGTCGGCCGCGTCTATGAAGGCAAGGTCGTGCGCATCGTCGACTTCGGCGCGTTCGTGAACTTCCTCGGCAATCACGACGGCCTCTGCCACATCTCCGAGCTGGCGAACGAGCGTGTTGGCAAGGTCACCGATGTCGTTCAGGAAGGCGATCAGGTGAAGGTGAAAGTGCTGGCGGTCGACGATCGTGGCAAGGTGAAGCTCAGCATGCGCGCGGTCGACCAAGCGACCGGCGAGTCGCTCGAGGTTCAGCCGAAACGACCGGCGCCCGCTGACGGCGAGAACGGTGGGGGACGGCGGCGGCGGCGGGCAAGCTGAACAGCGCCCGACCAACGACGCAGAACAAGGGAACGACGTCATGAGCCTCGTGTCTGCGCTGCGCCTTTCGGGTATCGATGTCTGGCCCCTCGTGGAGGGGGGCAAAGGCGTCGCTGTGTCGAATGGCGTCAGCGCCGGCGCTTGGGCCGCCGCGGGCGGCGTTGGCACGTTCTCGGGCGTCAATGCCGACTTCATCGACGAGTTGGGCCGCCGCGTGCCGCTCGTCTACAATGGTCGGACGCGCGCAGCGCGCCATGACGAGCTCATGGTGCATTCGATCAGGGGCGGCGTTAGCCAGGCGCGGATCGCGCACGACCTAAGCGGCGGCCAGGGCCGGATCCACATGAATGTCTTGTGGGAGATGGCCGGCTGCGAGCGGGTGCTCCACGGCGTCCTGGAACAAGCGAAAGGGCTCATTCACGGCATCACCTGTGGTGCCGGAATGCCCTACCGGCTCGCCGAGATCGCCTCGCACTATGGTGTCTACTACCACCCGATCGTTTCGTCCGGTCGGGCTTTTCGCGCGCTGTGGAAGCGGGCGTACCACCGCTTCGCCGGGTGGCTCGGCTCGGTCGTCTACGAGGACCCCTGGCTTGCTGGCGGCCACAACGGCCTTTCCAACAACGAGGACCCGCAAGCGCCGGAGGCACCCTACGCGCGCGTCGCCGAGCTGCGCCAAACGCTGCGTAGCGTCGGCCTCGACGAGACGCCGATCGTCATGGCCGGCGGCGTCTGGTGGCTCGACGACTGGAAGGAGTGGATCGACAATCCCGAGCTCGGCCCGATAGCCTTCCAGTTCGGCACGCGCCCGCTGCTCACGCGCGAGAGCCCCATTCCCGAGGCTTGGAAGCAGCGTCTGTTGAGCTTGCGGCCGGGCGACGTCTTCCTGCAGCGGTTCAGCCCGACCGGCTTCTACTCCTCGGCGGTTCACAACGGCTTCATCCAGGATCTGATCGACCGCAGCGAGCGTCAGGTCGCTTTCAAGGATGAGGCCGAGCCGCCGTTCTCGTACGAGCTACGCTTGAACGCGCGTGGCAAGACCGTGTTCACGACGCAGGACGATGCCTCGCGAGTCGCCGACTGGCACGAGCTGGGCTTCTCGCAGGCGATGCGGACGCCTGAAGGCACGCTCGTGTTCGTGACCCCCGACGATGCCCGCCAGATCAAGCGCGATCAGGCCGATTGCATGGGCTGCCTGTCGCAATGCCGCTTCTCGAATTGGGCAACCAACGGGACGAACACGACGGGCCGACTACCCGACCCACGATCGTTCTGCATTCAGAAAACGCTTCAAGACATCAGCCATGGCGGCGACCTAGACCGCAACCTGATGTTCGCCGGGCACAACGTGTTCCGCTTCCGCGACGACCCCTTCTACGCGAACGGGTTCGTGCCGACCGTTCGTCAGCTGGTGGAGCGCATCGCAACAGGTGATTGATCGGCGGTCGGCTTGACAAAACGCGCAAATCGGACCAAATAGGTACGGATTGTTGGCGTCCACCATGGGCTGTTGACGTCGAGAGGAAGCGGCGTTCCGCGCAATGATGAGAACCTATTCCCACGTGTTCGAGCGGCTCAAGTCTGCCGGCCTGCGCCCGACGCGCCAGCGCCTGGCGCTTGCCAAGCTGCTGCTCGAAAGCGGCCATCGCCACGTCACCGCCGAGGGTCTGTTTCAAGAGGCGCGCAGTGCCGGGATCCCGGTGTCGCTGGCGACCGTGTACAACACGCTGCACCAGTTCACCGCCGCCGGCCTGCTGCGCGAGGTGGTGGTCGACATGGGGCAGTCCTATTTCGACACCAATGTCAGCCACCATCATCATTTCTTCGACGAGCGCACTGGTGAGCTGGTCGATATCCCG
>CAYUKE010000445.1:0-2317 GCA_964445185.1 uncultured Geminicoccaceae bacterium | reverse complement strand
GACGATCAGCCCTTTTCCACATGGCCGTCAGCTGTTAGGTCGAAGTGTATATCATTCGCGAGTTAAACACGAACGGGAGGGCACATGGCGCTCGCTGATGCCTTTGGCCGTGACGGCTACGTCTCGCCACTGGAGGTTCTGACGCCGTCGGAGGCGATCCGCTACCGAGCGGCGCTCGAGGCAGATGAGCAGCGGTTCGGCAGTAGTTTCCTTGCCGAGTTCCGCCATAAGCCGCATCTCGTCACGCGCTGGGCGTGGGAGCTGGTGCACCATCCGCGGATCCTCGGTGCCGTGGAGGAACTGATCGGCGAGGACATCCTCTGCTGGGAATCGGCGTTGTTCGTGAAGGCACCGCAGAGTCGAGCCTTCATGAGCTGGCATCAGGACGTCGCCTACTCGGACCTCGACGCCGACCGTGTCGTCACGGCTTGGCTGGCGCTGTCGCCGTCAACGCCGGACAGCGGCTGCCTTCGAGTGGTGCCCGGCAGTCATGCGAGCGACTTGCTTCCTCACACCGAGACCTTCGACATCAACAACCTGCTGCCCCGAGGGCAGGAGATCGCCGTCGACGTGGACGACGACGAAGCGGTCGACCTCGTGCTGATGCCGGGGCAAGCGTCGCTGCACCACGTTAGGGTCCTCCATGGCTCGGCGCCGAACCGCTGCGACGACCGCCGCATTGGCTTCGCGATCCGCTATATCGCGCCAGACGCGCGCCCACTCGTCGGCGCCCCGGACAGCGCCACCCTGGTTCGCGGCGAGGACCACTTCGGCCATTTCGAGCTGGAGCGGGCGCCGACTCGCGACTACGCGCCCGAAGCTGTGGCCGACCACGCACTGCGCAGAGATCAGCGCATGCAGGGCAAACTGCGACGGGCCTGAGGGCCGTCGCAAGCTGCGGATTTAGGTGCCGGGCAGCTCTGCTGCCCGCGACGGTCCGTTGCGCGGCACGCCCGCGGACGCTGGCGATCTGATGTCAGCGCCGCCGTTTTAGAGCGAGCGGCCGCCCCCGTGGGTTGCGGAGCACCAGGCGCAATCGCCGCGCCGCATCACGCTGTAGGTACGAAAAAAGTAATCGCGTTGCCGTCCTGATCCAGCACGGTGAACTCGCGAAGACCGTAGGGACGGTTCGTGAGCTCCCCGTTCGGATGCACAACGCCGGCGTCGCGGCACAGGGCGTAGAGCGGCTCGATCAGATCGACGCAGACGCGACAGCTCGCGGTGCCGGCGAGGAAGCTCTCGGCCCCGGTCTCGACGGGGGCCTTGCGATCGCGTTCCGTCCAGCTCTTGTCGTTGGCCGCCCACAAATGGAGTTCGACGCCGTCGCGGGCGAGGACCGCATACGCCTCATCCACATGCTCGACGGCGAAGCCTAGCTTCTCGGCATAGAACTGTGCGGCCACCTCGGTTGCAACGACCGGCAACACGGGAATCGCAGAGGTCATGTACGATGTCGGCTCCGAGGGCTTCTGTGCATGGGTCATGTTTGCGTCCTTTTGATCGCGACGGATTCGACGGCTCTGCGGGCGTTTGTCGGACGGCCCTCTTGCGCAAGGCGCACTTGAGCGCCGCGCGCAGCACGAGCCTACCGCAAGTCGCGGAAGCTCGGCGCGCTCCGCCGGCGAAGCGGCGTAGCGCCGATCAAAATTGCAAACCCATGGTGGACGCAGGCGTTTCCGCGGCACCTCGTCGAGTCTCAGCAGCGCGTTCCCCGCTCAGACGCGGGCAAGCAGCTGATCGTTCGAACAGCAGGATGCCCGTCGCGTGGGCGCTTTACCGCTTGGCCGCGAACGCTTGCGGACCCATCGTGCGTGTTGGCACTGCGGTTGCACATCGAAATGCATCTGTGATTGGAGGTCGAATGAGCCGGGCCGCCGACCTCGAGCTGGTCAAGGTCACCAAACGTTACGGCCACACGGTGGCGGTCCGCGACGTCAACCTGACGGTGCGCGCTGCCACGTATTGTTGTTTGCTTGGGCCGTCCGGCTGCGGCAAGACGTCGACGCTGCGCATGATCGCCGGGCACGAGGATGTCAGCGACGGCGACATCATTCTTGGTGACCGCCAGATCGATGGCCTGCCGCCGGCGCGACGGCGGACGGCGATGATGTTCCAGAACTATGCGCTCTTTCCGCATCTCAACTGCCGGGACAACGTCGCCTTCTCCTTGAAGATGCAGGGCAAGCCGAAGGCGGAACGGCACGACCGAGCGCAACAGCTCTTGGCGCTCGTCCACATGGAGGCCTTCGGTGAGCGGCTGCCGAATCAGCTGTCCGGGGGCCAGCAGCAGCGTGTCGCCCTGGCCCGTGCGCTGGTT
>CAYUKE010000444.1:0-2319 GCA_964445185.1 uncultured Geminicoccaceae bacterium | reverse complement strand
GCCGCACGGTCTGGGACAAGCTCGGCAACGTCAACGAGACGGTGCTCGCCTCCTATCTCAAGAACGAATACCCGCAGACCGTCGCCGTGGTCCTCTCGAGGCTGCGCCCTGAGCACGCCGCGCGGGTGCTCGCCAGCCTGCCCGATGACTTCGCCATCGAGGTGGTCATGCGCATGCTGCGCATGGAGGTGGTCCAAAAAGACGTCATCGCCGACGTCGAGCAGACCCTCCGCGCCGAGTTCATGAGCAACCTCGCGCGCACCAACCGCCGCGACAATCACGAGGTCATGGCGGAGATCTTCAACTTCTTCGACCGCAACACGGAAGGTCGCTTCCTCAGCATGCTCGAGGCGCACAACCGCGATGCGGCCGACCGCGTCCGCGCGCTGATGTTCACCTTCGAGGACCTGGCGAAGCTCGACGGCAACGGCGTTCGCGCACTGCAGCGGGTCGTCGCCCAGGATCGGCTTGCGGTCGCGCTCAAAGGCGCCAGCCAGAAGGTCAAGGACCTCTTCTTCAGCAACATGTCGGAGCGCGCCGCCAAGATCCTCAAGGAAGACATGGAGGCGCTGGGCCCCGTCCGCCTGCGTGACGTCGAGGAGGCCCAGATGGAGATGGTCAATACCGCCAAGGACCTTGCTGCGCAGGGCGAGATCTTCCTCGCCGACAGCAAGGACGACGAGTTGGTGTTCTGAGCCGTGGCCGATTTCCAACCCGAGACCAGCTTTCGCAGGCGGCCGCGTGGCAGCGGCTCGGCGCGGCGCAGCCTTGCCGACCTGCTGGTCGCCACGGCGTCGCCGCCGACCGAAGCGAGCGTCGCCGTCGAGCCCGATGACGAGGTGCCGACGGCGGCACCATCGGTGGACGACTTGGCCGCGCCGACAGTAGCCACGCCAGTGCTGTTCACCGAGAGCGACGTCGCCGCCATGCTCGCGGAGAGTGCGACGTCGGCACGCCTTCAGGCGCTTGTCGATGCTGAAGCGGAGACGAGCGCGTGTCTCGCCCGTGCCGAGAGCGACATCGCGGCGGCGCTTGCGGCCGCGGTGGGGGCGCGCAGCGCGCACCGCAGCACGAATGCGGATCTGGTGCAGACCTTGGTCGAGCGGATCGCCAGGCACGTTGTTCCTCGGGCGATCGCTGCGGCGCCGCTGGTGGATCTGGAGGAGGCGCTCGCGGCCCTGCTCGAGCGGCTCGAACGGCCGCAGGGCGTCGAGATCCTGGTCCATCCCGACTTGGTCGCGCCGTTACAGGCAAAGCTTGAGGCGCTGAGCGCCGCTGCTGGTTTCCACGGCGATCTCTCGGTGGCGGCGGACCGGCAGCTCGCGCCGGGCGACGCCGTCGCCCGGTGGACGGACGGCGAGGCGCGCCACACGCAGGCGGCGCGCATCGACGAGGCCTTGGTTCTATGCCGCGGTTGGCTCGCCGAGCGCGACGCCAGACGAGCCGGGGCGGCAACCGATCCGGCACCCGAGAGCGGGCCCCCGGAAACACCTGACATGGCGGAAGGCAACGATGAGCACTGACCCGTTTCCGACGGAGACCACGGCGGTCGCCGAAGGCGCGCCGACGGTGGCCGACGCCATGGCGCCCGCCGACCTGAGCGCGGTGTACGACGTCCCGGTGCAGCTCGCCGCCGTGCTTGGGCGGACTGCCATGCCGGTCAGCCAGCTTCTCAGGCTCGGGCGTGGCGCCGTCGTCCAGCTCGACCGCAAGGTCGGCGAGCCGATCGACATCTACGTCAACAACCGCCTCGTCGCCCGCGGCGAGGTGATCATCGACGACGGCCATCTCTCGGTGACGATGACCGAGATCATCAAGGGCGACCGTTAGGTCAGCAGGGAGGGAGGACGATGCGTCTGCTCGTCCAGAGCGAGAAAGAGCCGCTGATCGATCGGGCCGTGGCGATCGCCGCCAAGCGCGGCAGCAAGGCCCGCATCGTGCCGAACCGCCAGGCTACGCTTGCCGAGCTGCGCTCGGGTCGTGGCGCTGATCAGCTTTGGCTGCCCGCCGAGGAGGATGTCGCCCTCATCGTTCGCCAGCTCAGGGCCGAGCGGATCCACCTTCCGGTCGTCGCCTACGGTGTCGATACCAGCGCCGGCGACGCCGTCGCGGCCATCCGTGGCGGCGCCGTCGAGTTCCTGCCGCTGCCGCCCGAAGAGGAGCTGATCGCCGCCATCGTCGAAGCGGCAAGCAGCGCGCAAACTGGGCTCGTCAGCGAGGACCCGGCGATGCGCGCCGTCCTCGATCTCGCCCAGCGTGTCGCGCCGGCGGACGCGAGCATTCTCATCACCGGCGAGAGCGGCGTCGGCAAGGAGGTGC
>CAYUKE010000443.1:0-2333 GCA_964445185.1 uncultured Geminicoccaceae bacterium | reverse complement strand
TGATGGGCTCGCCCAACCTGATCCGCGGCAAGTCGCACTCGGGCAACGTCGCGGCCGCCGACTTGGTGCGCGCCGACGTGCTCGATATGCTTGCCTCGGACTACATTCCGGCGAGCCTGCTCCAGGCCGTCTTCCTCTTGGCCGGTCCCGCCTTCGAGATGCCGCTCGCCCGCGCCGTGGCGATGGCGAGCCTGGTGCCGGCGCGGGCGGTCGATCTCGAGGACCGCGGCTGCCTGGCCGTCGGCCTGGCGGCGGATCTGGTCGAGGTGAAGCTCGTCCGCGAGCGCCCGATCGTTCGCTCCGTGTGGTCCGCCGGCGGTCGCGTCGCCTGATGGTTCACCGCTACGCCCTTTATCTGGCGCCCGCCGCCGACAGCCCGCTCCACACCTTTGCGAGCGGCTGGCTCGGGCGCGACGCCGTCACCGGAGAAAGCCTGCCGCAACCCGAGGTCGCGCACGTCGCCCCCGACCGCTTTCGCGAGATCACCGCGTCGCCCCGGCGCTACGGCTTCCACGCGACGCTCAAGGCCCCCTTTCGCCTCGCCCGCGGCCGAACGGCCACGGAGTTGCACGAGCGGGTTGGCGCCTTCGCGAAGACCATCGCCCCGTTCGAGATCCAACTGGAAGTAAAGAGCCTCCGGGGCTTTCTGGCCTTCATGCTGGCCCGGCCGTCACCTCAGCTCGCCGCCCTGCAGGAAGCCTGCGTCCGCGACTTCGAGCCGTTTCGCGCGCCCTTGAGCGACGTCGAGCTGGAGAAGCGCATGCGCTCGCCGCTGACGCCGCGCCAGCTCGAGCATCTCGAGCGCTGGGGCTACCCCTATGTCATGGAGGACTTCGTCTTCCATATGACGCTCACCGACAAGCTTCACGACAACCTGCACGACCGGGTGCTCACCGACCTCTGCGCCCGCACCTTCGACCTCACCCGGACCACTTTTCCGGTCGACGCCGTCTGCGTCTTCGAAGAGGCTGCGCCGCACGGCACGTTCCAGCTCGCCGCGCGGTATGCGCTCGGGGCTTAGCCCGCGCGCGCTGTCGAGGATGGAGCTGTGCGGAACGACGCCGTGGAAACCCACTCTCAGGTGGTGACGAGCCGGGTCGGCTGTGGGTGTCGGGAACCGCACTGCGTCAGGATCGGAAGCAGATCAATCGTCACCGGGTTGGCGAGATCGGCTTGACGCGGTCCCTAGCCGGCGTGGAGCCAACGGCCGCGTCGCGCGAACGCGCCGTTGGTGATGCCCGCCCGATGGGTTCGGTTGGGGGATGAACAATCTAGCGCTCATGTATCGCTCCTTCGGTGCTCCGGAAGTCTGCTTGAAGCTTGAGGCGGCACCGCTGGACGTCCCACCCGATGGTAGGTTGCGGGTCGCCATGCGTCAGACACCGATCAATCCATCGGACCTCATCCCAATAACGGGCGCCTATGCGCACCGAACAACTTTGCCCGCGATCGCCGGCTATGAGGGAGTCGGCCGAGTTATCTCAGCGCCATCGAACAACGCCGAGTTGATCGGCCGTCGCGTTCTACCGCTTCGAGGTGTGGGTACTTGGCAAGCCTACGTCGACTGCGACCCGGAACTCGCCATTCCGGTGCCCGAAGGGGTCAACGATGACGTGGCTGCGCGTGCGTACATCAATCCCCTGGCCGCGTCCCGGATGCTGGCGAGATGGGGCGTCTACGGCAAGCGCGTTCTGTTGAGCGGAGCGGGCTCGATGTGCGCTGACCTTCTTGGTCATTGGGCTCACCTCAACGGCGCCGAGGAAGTCGTCGGGATCTACCGCTCAACAAACAGGGTAGAAAGAATGCGAGCGCTCGGTATCATCCCAGTCTCTGCGGCAGACGAAGATGAGACGCTGCGCCGTGCTCGTGCCACCGACCTCACGTTCGATTCTTTAGGTGGGCCGTTGGCATCCCTTATACTTGACAACATGCGGACCGGGACATCGTTCATTGGCTATGGGCTTTTGACCGGCCAAGCAATTAGACCTAGCAGACCGCCGCTTGCTGCATTCGAGCGCTTCCATCTGCGCGACGACGTGACAAGCATGCGCTCCCAAGACTGGCAACTGGCGTTCCACCGCATCTGGCCGAAGCTCAGGGCGTTCACGCTACCAGCGGTTCGGTTCTATCCCATGTCAGAATGGCGGGCAGCGATCAGGCAAACACGTCGACCCGGCGGCGCGAAACCGATCCTCTGTTTCGGCTCGTAGGGTGATTGACGGCTCGATCGACGCAAGGGGCCCAAGCCACCGCTCAAGACAGCCACAACGATCACGGTCGTTGCACGTAGAACGAAGCTCGTCACAGCTGTCTCAGCGACGCCCTGCGAGCGT
>CAYUKE010000442.1:0-2346 GCA_964445185.1 uncultured Geminicoccaceae bacterium | reverse complement strand
CGTACAGCATTCCTGGCGTCGGCTTCTTACGGTGGCGTTGGCGCTGGCTGTCACCGTCGCGCTGATCCACGTGGTCGGGGTCTATGGTGCCGTCATCGCCTTTTTGATCTTCTTCGTCGGCATCCTCGGTCATCACGGTTGGCGTCTGACCGCTGTCCTCACCGTCGCCACACCGATCTTCCTCTTCTTCTTCTTCGAAGTGACGTTGAAGATCCTGCTCCCCAAAGGCCTGACCGAGCCTCTTTTCTTTCCGCTGTACGCAGCGTTCTTCTGACCGAGGAAGGACGCACGTGGAGATACTGGCCCACCTCGCCGACGGTTTCGCGCTCTCGCTGAGCCCCCTTAACCTGGTGCTGATCGTGGTCGGCGTCAGCGCCGGGCTGTTCATCGGCGCAATGCCAGGTTTGGGTTCGATCAACGGCGTCGCCATCCTGCTGCCGCTTACCTTCGTCGTGCCGCCGACGTCCGCCATCATTTTCCTCTGCGCGCTCTACTACGGCGCGATGTACGGCGGCGCCGTGAGCTCAATCCTGCTCGGCATCCCGGGGGCGTCGACCGCGGTCGCCACGACCTTCGACGGCCGGCCGATGGCATTGCAGGGACGCGCCGGCCTCGCGTTGGTTGCCGCGGCAACCGCGTCGTTCATCGGCGGCACCGTCTCGGTCGTGCTGTTCACGCTGTTCGCGCAGCCGCTCGCGGAGTTCGCGCTGGCGTTCGGGCCGGCCGAGGAGTTCGCCCTGGTGCTCCTCGCCTTCACCACCTTCGTCGGCCTCGGCGGCGACGACATCCTCAAGACGATCTTGATGATCGCCCTCGGCCTGGTGCTGTCGACGGTCGGCCTGGACCTGATCTCCGGTCAGCCGCGCTTGATCTTCTTCGATCTTCCCGGCTTCTACGCCGGGATCAGCTTCCTCGTCGTTGCCATCGGCATCTATGGCATCGGCGAGATCCTGTGGACGCTTGAGCAGACGCGCGGGCGCCCCACGGTGACGACGCCGGTCGTAGGCTTTCGCGACATCTGGGACGGCGTGCGCCAAGTAGCCACCAAGGTCCGCGCCCTCAGCTCCGGATCGGTCCTCGGCTTCTTCGTCGGCACGCTGCCGGCGGCGGGGGCGACGCCCGCGGCGCTGATGGCCTACGGCATCGCCCGCTCGACATCGAAGACGCCGGAACGCTTCGGCAAAGGCGAGGTCGAGGGAGTCGTCGCCCCCGAGACCGCCAACAACGCCGCCAGCACGGGCTCGCTGCTGCCGATGCTCACGCTCGGCATACCGGGCTCGCCGACGACGGCCCTGCTGCTCGGCGGCATGGTGATGTGGGGACTGATGCCGGGGCCGATGTTGTTCATCGAGCAGCAGGCGTTCGTCTGGGGGCTGATCTCCAGCCTCTACACCGCAAACCTCATTGCGCTCCTCGTCAATCTCTTGCTGATTCCACTGTTCGTCTGGGCACTCCGGGTGCCCTTCACGATCCTCGTGCCGATGGTCTTCATCCTCTGCATCGTCGGCGGCTACGCGCCGAACCAGACGATGCATGACGTCTGGCTCATCGTCGTCTTCGGGATTGTCGGCTACGGCCTGCGCAAGCTGCACTACCCGCTGGCGCCCCTGGTGCTGGCGCTCGTCCTCGGCCCGATCATGGAACGCGCGTTCCGCCAAGCCCTGATCGCCGCACAGGGCGACCCGTTGACCTTCATCGAGCGCCCGCTCTCCGCTATCCTCGTCGCCTTATCGGTGCTCTGCTTCGCGTTGCCCCTCGTGCGGCACTTGCTACGGCGTCGCCGGGCCGCGCCGCAACCGGCCAGCTAGACAAAGGAGCCGCGCGGCTCACCAACAACGAAAGGCTCGCGGAAGGACAGGCCCCGCCATGGCTCGAACCATCGCCCAGTTGATCGCCGCCCACCGCCCGGAGCGGCCCGCCATCGGTGCGCCGGAGCGCGCATGGCTCGGATTCGGCGGCCTTGAAGGACTAGCCGCCTCCACCCGAACCGACCTCAACGCACTCGGCATCGGCCGCGGCGATCGGGTAGCGATCGTGCTGCCGAACGGCCCGGAGATGGCGGCCGCCTTCGTCGCGATCGCCACCGCCGCGACGACTGCACCCCTGAACCCCGCTTACCGCGAGGAAGAGTTCGACTTCTATCTCCAAGACCTCAAAGCCAAAGCCCTCGTCGTGGCAGGCAGCGAGGAAGGGCCCGCCGTCGCCGCCGGCCGGCGCCACGGCTGCCGGATTCTCAGGCTGCAGGCCGACGCCCGCGCCGGTGCCGGCGCCTTCACGCTCACGGCGGACGAGCCGGGCGCGGCAACGCCCGCGGCGGGTGGCCCCGCCGAGCCGGACGACGTGGCC
>CAYUKE010000441.1:0-2356 GCA_964445185.1 uncultured Geminicoccaceae bacterium | reverse complement strand
GATCTCAACTCGGATGGCATCGACGACCTGATCGTCGGGGCGAATGTTCTGTTCGGTCGCAGCGAGGGGTTCCCCGGGCACGTAGAAGTCGCGGCGCTCGACGGCTGGAACGGCTATAGGCTGGAAGGCCAAAGCTTAGGTGCTGTCGCCCGCGCCGGCGATGTCAATGGCGACGATCTCCTAGATATCATAGTCGGTGCGAGCTTTGCCGATCCGTACGGCCGGCAGAACGCCGGAGCCAGTTACGTCATACTAGGTGCGCAAGCGCCGCCGCTCACAGTCTCGTTGGAGGCTACTGCAGTCACCGAGGGTGAAGCAATCGTCGGCGCCGTTACCCGGCGACGTGACCTAGATGAAGCCATGACGGTTTACCTCTCCTGCGTCGCCCGATCGGAGGTCGACGTTCCCGCATCGATCGAACTGGCGCCGGGTCAGGCATCGGCGACCTTCGTCCTGCAGGCTTCCATCGACGACGTCGTCGATGGAAGGCAAGCAATGACGCTGCTCGCGAGCACCGAAAGCGCAAAAGCGGAAGTCGCCTTCGCCATCGTCGATACTGACTTCATCGGCGGCGCGGACGCCCGGTCGACGCTCGCCGGAACCGACGTGGACGAGCTATTCGTGCCGGGGCCTGGCGCGCTGACGACGATCGCGGACGGCGGCGGCGGGGACGACGTCGACCTCTCGCTCATCCTCGACGACGGCCTGCAGCAGGTGATTCGTTGGCTCGACTACACGCCGGGCGAGGACCGCCTTCTGGGCTTGCCGCACACGCAGATCCAAGAGAGCGTCGCGCACTCGGGCGGGACGACGCTGGTGCTCGACGGCGACGACGGGGACCTCATCGTCGTCAGCGGCGCCTCTCAGCTGAGCGAGATAACTCTGGCGCCCGCCGACGTGCTGGTCGGTTAGACACTCAACCCAACCGCTAGCGAGGGTCCCGATGCCACCCGCATTCGTCCTGATGTTCTGCATGATTGTGGTCACGGCGCTGCCGAGCAGCGCACGAGGTGCGACGCTCACCGGCGAAGTCGACGTGCAATGGTTCGCCCGCGGCACCGACATCGATATGCTGCTGATCGAACGATCGCCGCTGACGTCGTGGCCCGAAGGTGCTCACTCCATCGCCTTGACCACGCATTGGACCGGACCCGCAACCGCGCCCACCTTCGTTGCAGGCCAGCTCATCGTCACCGACACCAGTGGCGGGAACTACCTGAGCGGCGTTCTCGACGCGGCTACGCTCAGCCTCAACGGCCCTTTCGACTTCAACGTGACCTCACAGCTGACCCCAGACTCCGGCTCTGCCTTGGCCTATTTCGGCTCGCCGGCGGCGCTGACGGTCACCGGTAGCTTCGAACTGAGCGGCCTCGGCTCCGCGCAGGTCGAGCAGGCTTTCCGCCACGGTTACGCAACCGTTTCGATCTCGCCGGTCCCAGTGCCGGGAGCGCTACCGCTGTTCGTCACGGCGCTCGGCGCTGTGGCGCTTTGGCGGCGTTCGGGGCCTAGGCCAGCGTCCTGAGGTTCCCGATTAACGAGGTCGCCTAAGTCGCATCGGCTGTCGCGTGCTCCGCCTCACGTGCCGCCAGGTGGTCGCGCCATCCAAGAAATGGGGAGTTGCCGCTTCCGGGCCCACGACGCACCTGCTAGCGTTCAATCTTGGGCCTTCACCTGTTCCAGACTCGGTCTCTCGGCATGTTGACCAAGTTCCCGGTAATCAGCCAGTTCGCCTATGGCGAGGCTGCCGGTTCGCGCCAGTCGACGGGCATCGGGAACACGTTGCCGCGTGTCGGCGCGGCCATGCAGACCGGGCCGATGATGTTGTTCATCCACGCGCTCGGAACCGTGACACGCGCGCTCCACGTCCTCGTCATCACCACCACCAACGCGACCAACATCCGGCTGCGGCTTCACCAGTCGCGCGCGAGCGCCGAGTAGGCGGCCGGTGCGCATTTTGATCGTCAATCCGAACAGCACCGCCTCGATGACGGCCAAGATCGAGGCGGCGGCCCTGAGCGTCGCCAATGCGGGCACGGAGATCATTACGGTCAATCCGGAGGACACGCCCGCGAGCATCGAAGGGTACTACGACGAAGCGCTTGCCGTGCCGCCGATGCTGGAGCTCTTCAAAGGCGGCTTCGCCGCAGGCTCCGACGCCGGTGTCATCGCCTGCTTCGACGATCCGGGGCTCTATGCCGTGCGCTCGATCACCGATCGGCCGGTCCTCGGGGTCTGCGAGGCGGCCATGGTGACAGCGTCGATCGTGGCCAGCCGCTTCTCAGTCGTGACGACGCTGGTGCGCGCCGTTCCGGTGATCGAGGAACTCGCGCAACGCTGCGGTACTGCGCACAAGTGT
>CAYUKE010000440.1:0-2374 GCA_964445185.1 uncultured Geminicoccaceae bacterium | reverse complement strand
TAAGCCCGCCGATGCCGAGCACGGCGGCCTGCCAAAGCGCTCCCTGCGCCGCGATCCGCACGCCGCCCGCGCTCGCCGCGAGCGCGTCGGAGAGGTCGGTTGCCGCCGTCGCGTGAAAGTAGCGATGCGCCATGTCGACATCGCCGAGCCGTGCGGCGACGACGGCGTGGAGCCCCCGGCTCAACGAGCTGCCGTGGCCGCAGCGCGGCTCGTAATAGCCGAAATTGGCCGCCTGGACGTCGGCCGGAAAGTCCTCCGGCAGCAGCGCCATCAGGGCGACGACGTCGGCCTGCTTGAGCACCTGCGAGCCTTGCGTCCGTTCCCGCCCCAAGACGACGTCGATCGGCGCATCGCGATCCGCATAGGGGGGAGGTCGATGTCCTCGAGCTTGAAGTAGCCCTCGAACTGCTCGAACAGCCGGCTTGCCGGGTCGAAGCCGGTCACCAGGCCGTCGGCGACATCCTTCCACGTGGCGATCTCGTCCGCGTCGAGATCCAGGGCGTCGCGCAGCTGCATCCAGGTCTCCGGCCAACGCTCGGCAAGCAGCCCGGCCACTTCGGCGCCGCGGCGCAGGTTCCAGGCCGCCATCATGTTGGTGAACGCGTTGTCGTCGATGGTCTCGTGATACTCGTCCGGTCCGATCACGCGGCGGATATGGTGCCGGCCGTCCGCCTCAAGGACCGCGCGGCTGCCCCAGAAGCGTGCCGTTTCGAGGACGATCTCGGCGCCGGCCTCCCGGAAGAAGGCGTCGTCGCCAGTCGCCTCCCAGTACTTCCAGATCGCGTAGGCGATGTCGGCGCTAATGTGCTGCTCTTCGAGGCCGCAGAGGATTTTGATGCGGCGACCGTTGGGATCAATGATGTCCTCGGGCATCGTCTCCTCGCCAGAGTCGGCCGACTCCCAGGCGTAGAGGGCGCCTCGGTAGCCGAGCCGTCGGGCCTTCGCGCGTGCGCCATCGAGCGTGCGGTGGCGGTAGAGCAGCAGGCTGCGCGCCGCCTCGGGCCAAGTGAGCGTGTAGAACGGCAGCAGGTAGATCTCGGTGTCCCAGAAGACGTGGCCCAGATAGGCGTCGCCGGTGAGGGCGCGAGCGCCGATCGAGACGCTGGGATCGCTCGGATCGGCCGCTCCGGTGAGGTGGTAAGCAGCTAAGCGCACCGCCTGCTGCGCCAGCTCGTCGCCGTCGATGCGGACGTCGCTCGCCTCCCAACGGGCCTCCCAGGCCGACCGATGATCGTCGAGCACGTCGCGCCACGGCCGTGTCCGGTTGCGCACCAGCGCTGCTGTCGCGCTGGCGCCAGCGTCTTCGGCGTGCGCCGCCTCGCCGCGGGCGATGGCCACCAGCCGCGTGAACACCGCCGGCTGGCCGGGCTCGAGGCGCCAACGCCATGTCCGCCGCAACGGCTCGGTCGTCTGCGGCGGCACCGGCTGCCGCGCCACGGCAATCTCGGCGGTGTGGGCGACGGCGAGCGCCTTCTTGGAGACCGCCGTTCGCCAAAGGGTTAGCTCAGGTGCGAGATAGACGGGCTCCAGCCCAGAGCTCGCGGTCTCGAGCAGAGCTTCCAGGTGATTTCGCTGGCCGCCTCTTCGGCCGCCAGCTCGACCACCTGCAGGCCGATCGCCCGGTCGGCGAGCGAGACCAGCCGGAGATTGCGCAGCCGCAGCGCATGACCCGCGGCGCTACGATGGCGCCAGCTCGAAATGACGAGCCCGCGCCGCATGTCGAGGGTGCGCCGATGCTCCAGCAGCGCCCCCGTCAGCATCGTCAGCGGCTTGCCGTCCAACGCGACCTGCAGGCGGAGCCAGTCGGGGCCCGGCACCAGCGCCGGCACCGGCGGCAAGGGTCCGGCTTTCGCCGCTTGCGAAAAGGGTCACCTCGTGACCACGGCTGACCAGCGCGTCGCACGGGTTGGCGACGACGCGCTCGGTGCCGCCGTACAACTTGGGCGGCACTGATTCACAGAGAGGGGCAATCTGGGCAATACGCATGACCAATAGGCTCCGTCGACATAGGCGGACGGATCACGGCGCACCCAGCGCCAAAGTCGTATCGTATGCTACGAAAGTCTTACCCTGAGTGTGCGGTGAGGTGCAAGCAGATATGCGGCATTGCACAATCGTTGGCTGGGGCGGCGGCTTCGCGCGCTTGCGATGCAGCGGCGACCGACGATCTTAGGCGGGCGTGTGTCGCCCGAGCACGGAGATCCTCGATGCAACGACGTCGGTTTCTAGGCGTAGCCGTGCTCGGTACGGTGTCGGCTTCTGTTGCCTCCGCCACCGTGCCGGCGGTGGATCCGCGCCGGGGTGTCATGACGATGGCGCCATTGCTGGAGCGCGCGACGCCCGCGGTCGTCAACATCGCCGTCGAGACCCGCGG
>CAYUKE010000439.1:0-2395 GCA_964445185.1 uncultured Geminicoccaceae bacterium | reverse complement strand
GGACACGCCGTCGGCCCCTGCGTCGCTGGCCACGCCGACCACGGCGAGGTCGCCCGCCTTCGCCGCCGCAACTACTTGCTCGTAACCCATCAGCACCAACCCGGCCCGCCGCGCCAAACCCAATCCCTGGAGACAACGCTCCAGAAGTTGGCCATCGAGTCGCGATGCCAGCTGCGGATCGACGACGACCCGGCGCCGGGCCGCCTTCTGGAACAGGTTTCGCGCCACCGCGGTCTTAAGGCTTTCGGCGTCAACACTCAACCACAGACCACGGCCGGGCAGCCGCGCGTCGACGTCCGGGATGAGCCGGTCGTCCGGTCCGATCACGAAGCGCACGAGTGCGTCGCGCGCGTGCGGCGATCGTGACGCGACGCACCGCCGCGGACGAACTCGGCGCGGGCCTTCCGGCTCGACGTCGATCGCAGGTTCGGCGCTTGGGCTCGGTTCGATCGCGCTCAAGCCGTCTCCCGCTCCGAGCCGCCGCCGACAGCGACGTCAGCCTCGCTCGGCGTCGGCGCGTCGTCCGCCTCTTCCGCCGGCTCATCGCCAGCGGCCTCTTCGACCACGTCCGCGGCGCCTGCTTCTCCGTCGGCAGCCACATCCTCGGGCGTGTCATCGTCGAACCAGTGGGCGCGCGCCGCCATGATGATGGTGCCGGCGTCGTCGAGCTTCAGGCCGAGGTCCGGCAACAGTTCGATGAGCTCGTCGCCCGACAAGTCGGCGAGGTCGTCGAGGCTCTTGATGCCTTGCTCGCCGAGCCGAATGATCGATTGGATCGCCAGCGGCTCGAAGTCGACGAGGTCCTGAGTGAGGCCGAGTGTCTCGCAGATCTCGCGCATCTGCTCGGCTTCTTCCTCGAGCGTCTGCTCGGCACGCTCTTTCAACGCAGCGGCGATCTCTTCGTCAAAACCCTGGATCGCGGCGATATCGTCGACCAACGCGTCGGCCAGTTCCTCGACGCTCGTGAAGCCCTCGGTCGCGAGCAGCTGCGCGATCATCTCTTCGACGTTGAGGCGATCGACGAACATGTCGGTGAGGGCGCGGAAGTCCTCGTTGCGGCGTTCGCTCTCCTGGGTGTCGGAGATAATGTCGATGGCCCAGCCGGTGAGCTGCGAGGCGAGACGCACGTTCTGGCCGCGGCGCCCGATCGCGATGTGCTGCTGATCGTCCGGAACGACGACCTCGATGCGTCGCGCCTCCGGGTCGAGCACGACCTTCGAGACCTCGGCAGGCGCGAGGGCGTTGACGACGAAGGTGGCTTCGTCGGGCGACCACGGGATGATGTCCACCTTCTCCCCGGCGAGCTCCTGGACGACGGCTTGGACCCGTGATCCGCGCATGCCGACGCAGGCGCCGACAGGATCGATCGAGCCGTCCTTGGAGATGACCGCGATCTTCGCGCGCGAGCCGGGGTCGCGGGCGACCGACTTGATGTCGATGACGCCGTCGTAGATCTCCGGCACTTCCTGCTCGAACAGCTTCGCCATGAACTGCGGGTGCGTGCGTGAGAGAAAGAGTTGCGGGCCGCGCACCTCGTGGCGGACATCGGCGAGATAGGCGCGCACGCGGTCTTTGGGCTGCAGCATCTCCCGCGGGATCAGGTCCTCACGGCGAATGATCGCTTCGGCACGTCCTAGGTCAACGAGGACGTTGCCGTGTTCGACGCGCTTGACCTCGCCGACGATGATCTCGCCGACCCGGTCCTTGTACTCCTCGAACTGGCGTTCGCGCTCGGCCTCGCGGACCTTCTGGACGATGACCTGCTTCGCGCTCTGGGCCGAGATACGCCCGAGGTCGATCGGCGGCAGCGGCTCCAGGATGTGGTCGCCGACCTGGGCTGCGGGATTGCGCTCACGGGCGTCGCGCACCGCGAGCTGGATCGCCGGGTCCTCGACCTCCTCGCTGATCTCGAGCTCGCGGTAGATCGCGATCTCGCCGGTGTCGCGGTCGATCTCGGCGACGATCTGGTGCTCCTGGCCGTACTTGCGGCGGGCGGCGGTCTGGATCGCCTGCTCCATGGCGACGAACACGTCGGCGATGCCGATCCCCTTCTCCTGGGCGACGTTCTCGGCGATGCGCACCAGCTCCATGCGGCCGAATCCGGCCGTGGTCTCCACAGGATACTCGGTCACGACAGTGAGCTCCTTCGTTCGGCCTGTGCCGCGGCGAGCAGATCGTCGGTCACCACCAGCTTGGCCTTCTTGACGACGTCGAAGGGGATCGACGTGTCCCCCTCGGGCAGACGCAGCTGGACGTGATCGTCGCCCATGCCGACGAGACGGCCGCGAAAGCGCCGGCGCCCGTCGATCGGCAGCTGCGTCTCCAACCGCACCTCGACCCCGGCGAACCGCTCGCAGTCGCCGCGCCGCACCAGCGGCCGGTCGACTCCCGGCGC
>CAYUKE010000438.1:0-2395 GCA_964445185.1 uncultured Geminicoccaceae bacterium | reverse complement strand
GGCGACCAAGAAGAGCGGGTTGCCCTGCGTCGCTCACGGGGCGACCACACACTCTAATCGGGAAGAGCAGAAGCGAAGCGGCCATTCGGCACAGCCCACCTTATGACGGAGTTGGGGCTCAGCGCCGGAGTTCACGCTGTGTCGATCGAATGACCGAGTCGCTGGGCGGCGCCCATAGAGCGGTCATCCGTCACATGTTGCGACGCATCAGACTGCTTCGAGCCCCGGAGGAGCCGTTTGGTGCGGCGCGGTCAAAAACCGCTCGGTGCGTGGCGGCCGCCGTCTGCCGCAAATCGCACAGTCGAGGAATCCAACCGAAGTTGGCAACCAATCTTGGTGCCACGCCTGCCGGCATCACGCGTTAGATCACGTGACCCAGACGCCGTCGTCGTAGTTGTCTGCGTTGCGTTCGATGTTTTCAGGGCTGTCCGCGAAGACTTCGAGCATGTCCGCACGCGTTTGTGCGCCGCTGGCAAAGACCTCGAGCCAGAAGGCCTCGCCGCCGGGATCGGGCGGTCGGCGCAGGGCGTTGAGATACAGGGCCTCGATGAACTCCTCATCGCTGCTCGACGGAAAGAGCGTGTCGAACTCTGGACTGTCGACAAAAAACTGTGCCAGCGCACCGGTGTCGACCGCGCCCGATGCCACCTGATCAGTCCAAAAACGCAGGCCCGCCTCGTCGGGGCGGCGGGCGAACGCGGCATCATAGACCCGATAGACGAACGGTACGTCATCGCCGGGGAGGTCGAACACCAGCACCCCGTCAAGAAAGGACACGCGCTCGACCGAGACGAGGGTGTCGGTGAGGCCGGTTTCAGGATCCGTGATCTCGATGACCTCATCCGGACCAAGCAGTCTCTGAACGGGCGGTATGCCGCCGCCCTGGGGTTCGTCTACCGTCAGCGTGGCACTCTCTGTGCGCAACGCCTGCGTGGTCTCATCTGCCGCCAAATTGTAGGCGACTGTGGTGGTCGTATCGGCGGTGCTTTCGACACGAAGGCCACGTGGCTTAGAGGCGGTGAAAAGATCGGCCAGATCATCAGTCAGGATCGCCTCCAATACATCGTCCAAGTCAACCGGCTCAAACCGCGAGAGAGTGATCCTCGGCACACCATTCGTCAGTTCGGAAAAACTCCTCGATGAAAAGTTTTTCGGGAGCGTGTTGTCCGTAATATCCGCCTCATAGAATGACCTTTCCTCGGCGCCCTCTTGCACGAACTCAATAGGAATGATGAATGTTGTGACATAGTAATATTTCACACCAAGCGAGGCCAGAGACTCCGATACTTCCACCGACGTTGACAGGGTGACTGCCTCACCTGGGGCAATGGAACGGATCTCGGTCAGATCTTCATCGGGTTGTCCACCGTCATCGAGGCCGAGCTCGGCTTCAACGGTAAGCAGGTCGAGGAAAGGATCGATTTCATCGTCTTCTTCGTTCAGTGAGCGCAGTTCGAAGTAAGGAAATACATCCCCGACGGTTGTCTCTCCACCTGCATTGACCACATCAACAGACAGGCGAATGGTTTCTCCCTCTGTCCAAGAAAGGTCGGGGCCGGTGACACCGCCCACGACCCGCTCGATAGTAATCGGTCCGGTAATTTGAACATCGGGACCGATGGTGAGATCGAGTGTGCCATCGTCCGATCCCCCGCTGGCATCGGTCACACGATAGGTGATCGCCGTCTTGAGCGCGGTGTCGTCGGGCGGGTCGTAGCGGAGAGCGCCGTCGGAGAATTCGGCCTCCTCGGGGCCCGACAGGATCTCGACCATCAACTCGTCACCGTCCCGGTCGCTTGCGAACTCCGCGAGCGGAATGACGATCTCCTCATTGCGCGGGACGGCGCGCTCGAGATCCATTGCCACGGGCGAATTGTTCGAAGGCGGGACAAAATCCGGATTTTCGAGCAGCGTTGCATAGATCTCATAGGTGTTGAAACCCGTGAGGTCGAACTCGGTGTCGAAGATCGGATCGGGATCGGGATCGGAGAAACTCTGGTCCTTCGCAACGCCAAATGGAAACAACTCGTACTGCCCGTTCTCCGACAGGGTCGGCTCGAAAAAGCCGGGCGCCGTTCGAATGCGGCTGTTGGCCCCATCGGCGCCTTGAACCCCGGGGATGTAATCAAGCTCGAAATCGAAGTCCGCGATCAGGGGTTCGAGGGCGTTGTCGGGGTCTTCGGGGTCGTCATCGATCATCAATTCGACCTCGAGGCGCATGCCCCCGAAATCCATGAGGTTCTCGCTGCCCAAGTCGTCCATGTCGATGATCTGGAGCGAAAACGGCTCGCCGAGCGTGATCGGATTGGGGGTGACCGGCGCGAACCCGTTGCCATACGCCCAGAAATAAGAGGGGTACTCGGTGACGCCGTCCGGGATCGGCTCACGCAGGTCC
>CAYUKE010000437.1:0-2406 GCA_964445185.1 uncultured Geminicoccaceae bacterium | reverse complement strand
AGCGCCAAGGCGAGCCCGCGCAACGAGACCCTGCATTGCGGCGGCGCCGACTACGCCGCCTCGACGCGGGCGCGGACGACCCAGATCGGCGGTCCGAACCCGGACTATGGCGTCCTCACCGACGCGCCGGACGGCGGCGGCGAGCGCCATTACCACTGGGGCGACATGTGGCACTACGCCATCGCGCGGATGGTTGTCGCCGCGCGCGCCGCGGGGCTGCGCCCCGTCGACGGCCCGTTCGGCGATTTCAAGGACCCCGACGGCTATCGTGCCCAGGGCCGGCGGGCGGCCGTGCTCGGCTGCGAAGGCAAGTGGGCGATCCACCCGAGCCAGGTCGACCTCGCCAACGAGCTCTTCAGCCCGCCCGCGAAGGAGGTCGAGAAAGCCCGCCGCGTGCTGGAGGCGATGGAGCAGGCCCGCCGCGAGGGTAAGGGCGCCGTCAGCCTGGACGGCCGGCTCATCGACATCGCCTCGATCCGCCAGGCCGAGGCGCTCGTCGCCAAGGCCGACCAGATCGCCAGCGCCACCTGAGCTTCTCCCTGCGCCCGTGCCGCCGAGCGGCGCGGGCGGTGCCCTTCGACGGAGGCGCGCCTGCTCGACTTCGAGAAGCCCATCACCGCGCTCGAAAGCAAGATCACCGAGCTACGCAACCTCTCCCAGGGCAGCGATCTGGAGCTTGCCGACGAGATCGCAAAGCTTGAAGCGCGTGCGCACAAGCTGCTCGAGAAGACCTACGCCAAGCTGACGCCTTGGCAGAAGGCGCAGGTCGCGCGGCACCCTGACAGGCCGCACCTCGCCGACTATGTCGAGCGCCTCATTGAGGATTGGACGCCGCTCGCGGGCGATCGCACCTTCGCCGACGACAGCGCAATTCAAGGCGGCATCGGCCGCTTTCGCGGCCAGAGCGTGGTCGTCATCGGCCACGAGAAGGGCAGCGACACCGACGGCCGCATCCGCCACAATTTCGGCATGGCTCGGCCTGAGGGCTATCGCAAGGCCGTCCGGCTCATGCGGCTAGCCGAACGCTTCGGCCTTCCCGTGCTCACCTTTATCGACACGCCCGGCGCGCACCCAGGGGTCGAGGCCGAGGCGCGGGGCCAGGCGGAGGCGATCGCCCGGGCGATCGAGACGAGCCTACAGCTTGCCGTGCCGATCGTCGCGGTCGTCATCGGCGAGGGTGGCTCAGGTGGTGCTATCGCGCTCGCCGGCGCCGATCGGATCTTAATGCTGGAGCATGCCATCTACTCGGTGATTTCGCCTGAGGGCTGTGCCGCCATTCTGTGGCGCAGCGCCGACCAGGCGCCGACTGCGGCAGAAGCTCTCCGGCTAACCGCGCAGGACCTGGAGGCGCAGGCGCTGATCGATCGCATCGTGGCGGAGCCGCTCGGTGGCGCGCATCGGGGGCGTACGACCACGATCGACGACGTTGGCACGGTGCTCGCCGAGGTGCTCAACACATTGCGGGCGATGCCGCCGCGCGAGCGGATCCGTCGACGGCGCGACAAGTTTCTCGCCATGGGCGGCGCCATCGAGCGGACCGGCTGAGCGGATGGGCGATCTGCCGACCTCGTCTGCCGCAGCGCTCGAGAGCGCGGAGCGCCGCGGGCTCCGCTTGGCGATCATCGGTCGCAACGTCGCGCTCGTCCCGATCGGCGTCTTCATCGGCTTCGCCGGGCGCTACCCCGGCGACGTGCTCGGCGTCACCGTCGTCTCCCTGTTTCTGCTTCTCGGCCTCGCCTACCTGCGGCTGTTGGCGAGCGGACGCGAGCGGCCGTGGCACCGCTACGCCTTCGTGGCCCTCGACGTCGGCGCGCTCGCCTCGGCGGCGCTGTTCATCCCGATCAGCATCGGCGGTGACGTTCCGCAGATCTTCGTCTTCCGCACCTTTGGCATCATCTACTTGTTTCTGATCGTAGCTGGCACGACGCTCGCCTTAATGCCGGGGCTCGTGCTGTGGAGCGGCGTTCTGAGCGTCGCCGGTCTGTGGGCGGTATGGCTCACGATCGTTAGTCAAATGCCCGAGGTGATCTCATGGAGCCAATTGCCGCCAGGCCCTAGCGCCGAAGAGTTCTACGCCGTCTTCTTCAATCCCAACTTCACCGGGCGCGGCACCCGAGTCCTCGAGAGCTTTGTCATCTTGGCGACGGCCGCCTTGCTGGCGGCTGCCGTGCAGCGCGCCCGATCCGTCGTCCATGCGCAGGCCGAGACCGAGAGCCGGCGCCGCCGGGCGCTGGAAGTCTTCGGCCAGTATGTTCCGCCAGCGATCGCTAGCGCGCTGGTCGAGCAGGAAGACGAGCTGGCGCCGACCGTCCGCGACGCAACGGTCATCCATGTCGACGTAGCCGGCTTTACGGGCTTCTCGGAGGGGCGTCCGGCTCACACCCAGCTCCTCGGCCAGTCGCGATT
>CAYUKE010000436.1:0-2411 GCA_964445185.1 uncultured Geminicoccaceae bacterium | reverse complement strand
CCGTGTCCTTGTAAGGGTCGCCGACCGTGTCGCCAGTGATCGCGGCCTTGTGGGCTTCCGAGCCCTTGCCGCCGAAATGCCCATCCTCGATGTGCTTCTTGGCGTTGTCCCACGCGCCGCCGCCGGACGTCATCGAGATGGCGACGAAGATGCCGGTCACAATGGTGCCAAGCAGCATGGCGCCGAGCGCGGTAAACCCGGCGGCCTGCCCGGCCATTGCGGTGATCGCGGCGTAGACGAGGACCGGAGCGAGAACCGGCAGCAGCGACGGAATGATCATCTCACGGATCGCTGCCCGGGTCAGCAGGTCGACCGCGCGGCTGTAGTCCGGCCGGCTGCTCCCGGCCATGATCCCGCTATCCGCCTGGAACTGCCGCCGGACCTCCTCGACGATGGCACCCGCCGCGCGTCCGACCGCCTGCATGCTCAGCGCGCCGAAGAGATACGGCAGCAGGCCGCCGAGGAAGAGGCCAACGACGACGTAGGGGTCGCTGAGGCTGAAGCTCACCTCAAGGTCGGGAAAGTAGTGGTTCAGCTCCTCGGTGTAGGCGGCGAACAGCACGATTGCGGCGAGGCCGGCGGAGCCGATGGCGTAACCCTTGGTGACCGCCTTCGTCGTGTTGCCCACGGCGTCGAGCGCGTCGGTGGTATTGCGGACCTCCGGCGGCAGGTCGGCCATCTCGGCGATGCCGCCGGCGTTGTCGGTGACGGGCCCGTAGGCGTCGAGGCTGACCACCATGCCGGTGAGCGCCAGCATCGTCGTCGCCGCCACCGCGATGCCGAACAGCCCGGCCGCGAGGTAGGAACCGAGGATACCGGCCGCGATGACGATCACCGGCAGCGCGGTCGCCTCCAACGAGATCGCCAAGCCGGCGATAATGTTGGTGCCGTGTCCCGTGGTCGACGCCTGCGCGATCTTCCGCACGGGTCGGTACGCGGTCGACGTGTAGTAGTCGGTGATGAACATCAACAGCGCGGTCACCGCCAGGCCGACAAGCGTGCAGAGGTAGACGTCAAGACCTGTGAACGGCGCGCCGACCGAAGGCGTGAAGGTAGCGCCGAAACCGAGGCCCAAGGCTGTGACCGGGATCAAGCCGGCCGCCGAGATCGCGGCTGAGCCCCAGAAGCCCTTGTAGAGCGCCGCCATGATGTCGTTGTTGGCGCCGAGCTTGACGAGATAGGTGCCGGCGATCGAGCCGAGCAGGCAGACGCCGCCGACGAGCAGCGGGTAGAGCATCAGCGTCGCCTGCGCCGTCCCCTCGAAGAAGATGGCGCCAAGCAGCATCGTCGCGACGACGGTCACCGCGTAGGTCTCGAACAGATCGGCGGCCATGCCGGCGCAGTCACCGACATTGTCGCCGACATTGTCGGCGATCACCGCGGGGTTGCGCGGGTCATCCTCGGGAATGCCAGCCTCGATCTTGCCGACCAAGTCGGCGCCAACATCAGCGCCCTTGGTGAAGATGCCGCCACCGAGCCGTGCAAAGATCGAGATCAGCGAGGCGCCAAAGGAGAGACCGACGAGCGCCTCGACGATCGTGCGGATGTCGAGACCGACGATCAGGAGGATCCCGTAATAGCCAGCGACGCCGAGCAAGCCGAGCCCGACGACGAGCATTCCGGTGATGGCCCCGGCCCGGAAGGAGACGTCCAGGCCGGCGGCAAGCCCGTTGCAAGCAGCCTGCGCCGTGCGCACGTTCGCCTGCACGGAGACGAGCATGCCGATATACCCGGCGCAGCCCGACAGGACCGCGCCGATGAGGTAGCCGATGCCGACGGGAACGCCGAGCGCGAAGGTCAGGCCGACGAAGATGACGATACCGACGCCGGCGATCGTCATGTACTGCCGGTTAAGATAGGCGCGCGCGCCCTCCTGCACGGCGCCGGCGATCTCTTGCATGCGATCGTTGCCGGCAGGCAAGGCGAGGACCGCGGCGCGGGTCTGCACGCCGTAGCCTAAGCCCGCTGCACCGCAGCCGAGCGCCAGAAGGAACAGGAACCACTCGACGCCCGTCATAGCGCTTCTCCCAGCCTCGTTCGTTCGCACACGGCAACCGTCCGGCAGGCGTCGTAGGCCCCATTCGCTGGCTGCACGTCTTCCCGCTCACGCGCTCTTAGCCAAGGGGCAAGACCGTGTCCATGTGTAGGCGGTGAGGTTCTTCTAAGCGGCGAGAGCGACCACCGCGACCGCAAGGCCGGCGAGTTGCGCGGTGTTGAGGGCGACGCTCAGCCGATGCAGTCGGTCAAACACCGCGGCGCCCGTCGCGTCGCCTGTCAGCTCCCGATCCCGTGCCCGATTGATGGCCGGCATCAGTCCTTGCCGTAGCGCCTCGAAGACGACCGCGACAGCCAGTAGTAGCCAGCCGGCCCATTGCTGCGACGCCAGTAGACCCGCGACCAAAGCGAGCCCG
>CAYUKE010000435.1:0-2411 GCA_964445185.1 uncultured Geminicoccaceae bacterium | reverse complement strand
ATAGCGGCTTGTGAGGTCGAGCTTGGTCGGGAGGACGCTGCTGCAGCCCAGGGCCAAGAAGTCAGCCGCCGTCTCGAGCAGAGCCGCCGCGGTCGCCTCGACGCTGAGGACCAAAACACCGGCGGCGCCCGGCACCGATTGCAGCATCGTGCGCAGGCGCGCGGCTGTCCGGGCCGTACCCGGCGACAAACCCGGCGTGTCGACGATCAGCGCGCCCGGCGCGGCGGCTGCAGCCGCGAGGGTTACCGCGTCGCGAACGACTTGGTGGCCGACACCTGTGCCGTCGAGCCAGTGCGCCAGTCGGCCGTCCGGCGGCGTGCCGCGCTCCGCCAGAACGAGGACGCGCGGCGGTTCTCCGGCTTGCGCCAACTCACGGGCAAGGCGCGCGGCCTGAAGCGTCTTGCCGTGACCGGGTAGGCCGAGGAGCACGAAGCGGAGGGCGGCGGGGGCGCACTTTAGGCGGCGCCGGAATGCCTCGGCCAGCCCCGCCTCGAGCGGCAGGCCAGCGCCGGCCTCGGCCAGGGCGATCCGGACCGCGGGCGGCACGCCGTGGTGGCTCAACAGTGCGGCGAGCCGCGGGTCCGGCGCCCCGCTCGCGTCCGCCAAGAGGCCGGCCAGGTCGGTCTCAGGCTCGATCGCGGCGGTGACCCGAACGCCTTGCTTCGTCTCCTCCGTCGCGAGGATCAACGCGTCCGGACCGAGTGCGGTGCGGACCGAGGCGTGCGCGCGCTCGAGCGTCGCGGCGTCGAAGATCCGGATTTGCATGGCCTAGAGGTGCCCCAACGTGCGGATCCGGGCCTTCGGGTGAATCTCGTTCTGCGAGAGCACCACCGTCTGCGGACGGAAGCGCTCGATCAGTGCGCGCACGTAGGGCCGCAACGTCGGCGTGGTGACCAGGACCGGCAGCTCACCCTTCTCCGCCTGCCGCTCGAACCCGTCGCGCACCACTTGCATGAAGCGGTGCAGCTCCGAGGGTGCCAGGGCGAGTTGTCGGTCGCCGCCGGCCGACGGATCGATCAACGCGTCCGCGAACGCCTGCTCCCATTCCGGCGAGAGCGTCAGCACCGGGACGTAGCCGGCCTCGCCGGTCGCATCGCGGCTGATCTGCCGTGCCAGGCGGCTGCGGACATACTCGGCCATCAGCGTCGTGCTCGTCGTCGAGCCCGCGACGTCGCTTAGCGCCTCCAAGATCAAGGGCAGGTCCCTGATCGAGACGCGCTCGGCCAAGAGCGTCTGCAACACGCGCTGAATAGCCCCCGTGGTGAGCCGCGCCGGCACAAGGTCGCCGAGCAGGCGCTGATAGGGCTCATCGAGCTCGCTCAAGAGCTGCTGGGTCATCGCGAAGCTCAAGAGGTCGGGAAGGTTCTCCTTGACCATCTCGGTCAGGTGCGTCGTCACGACGGTCGCCGGCTCGACGATCGTGAGCCCTTGGGATTGGGCCGTATCCTTGAGCGAACGGGCGATCCACGCGGCATCGAGGCCGAAGGTCGGCTCCTTGGTCGCCTCGCCGGGCAGCTGTAGCGGGCGGCCCTGGGGATCCATGACCATCAGCATGGCGGGCTTCACCTCGCCACGGGCGATCTCGAGCTCCTTCAGGCGAATGACGTAGGTGCTCGCCGGGAGCTGCAGATTGTCCTGAATGCGCACGGGCGGCATTAGGAAGCCCAGCTCCTGCGCGAGCTGGCGCCTCAGCGCCTTGATCTGGTCGGGCAGCGCCGGCGCATCACCCGCCTTGATGAGCTGCAGCAGGCCGTAGCCGAGCTCCAGCCGCAGCGTGTCCATCGCCAGCGCCGTGCCGATCGCCTCGTCGGCGGCCTTGGCCACCGGGGCCGCGCCCGTCGCGAGCGGCGCGTCCGCCGGCGGGCCTGCTGCGGGCACGCCAGCGCTGTCGCGAGCATGCCGCTGTCGCCAGGCGATGCCGCCGCTGATGCCGGCGAGCGTGAGGAACGGCAGCACGGGCAGGCCGGGAAGGAGGGCGAGGATCGCGAGCAGCACGGCCGTCACCTGGAGCGTCCGCGGATTGGCGCCGAACTGGCGAACGAGCGCGGCATCGACGCGACCGCCGACACCGGCCTTGGAGACGAGAAGGCCCGCCGCGGTGGAGACGATCAGCGCCGGGATCTGCGAGACGAGACCGTCACCGACCGTCAACAGCGTGTAGCTCTGGGCCGCGTCGCCGAAGGTCGCGCCCATCTGCCCGACGCCGATCACGAGGCCGGCGACGAGGTTGATCGCGGTGATCAGAATGCCGGCGATGGCATCGCCGCGGACAAACTTGGCGGCACCGTCCATAGCGCCGAAGAAGGCGCTCTCCTCCTCCAGCACGCGCCGCCGCTCGCGCGCGGACGTCTCGTCGATCAGGCCCGCGGAGAGATCCGCGTCGATGGCCATCTGCTTGCCGGGCATCGCAT
>CAYUKE010000434.1:0-2430 GCA_964445185.1 uncultured Geminicoccaceae bacterium | reverse complement strand
ATGCGCCACGAAATCCGCGCGGACGCCTGAGAGGAGCGCGGTGTCAGCACCGGCGCGCGGCGCTTCGCGAGCGAGATGGCGAGATGGCAAGATCGGCGAGCGCGCCTCGATCAGCTCTCTGAGAAGCCGATCGCGCGAAGGCCGTCGAACATGCGTTCCACCTGAGGCCCCATCCAACCCAGGGCTTCGCGGAGCGACGAGATCGTGGGTTGGTGGTCGTCTGTATGCCGCGAGTAGGCTTGCCACGCGGCGCGTGCGTCGGCTTCCATGCCGTCAAGCGCCAACGCCGCCGCGAGCGCCAAGTTGGCGAACTGATCCCTTGGCGCTGTTGCTAACGCGCGGTTGAGCGCGGCGACAGCCTCGTCGTCGCGGCCGCTTTGGATGTAGGCGAGCCCCAGGTACTTTTCTTTGGTGAAGGGGCGGAACCGGGGATTGAGCCTGAGTGCATATCGAAAATACGGAATGGCTTTTTCAGGTTCTCCTTGAGCCATGTGAACCAACGCCGCGCATACGTGGCCGCAATCCATATTGGGGTTGAGGTCGATCGCTCGATCACAGGCCGCCATGCCGCGTTCCGGTTGGCCGAGCCGCGCATACCCCGCACCGACCAGCCAGTAGGGCTCGGCGTTCGACGGGTCGGCCTCGACCGCCCTGAGCGCGGCTTCCAGTGAAAGCTCGCCGGAACTGGCTTGGCTCACCCCAGGGATTGTTGCCACGCTCGCTACGTAGTGCACAAAGGCGAGACCGGCCCAAGCCGAGGAGATGGTCGGATCGAGAGCGACCGCCTTTGCCAAGAGCGCGTGGGCCTGCTGGTAGTCCGCAATGCTCTCGTGATTGTAGAGGATCACGTTGCCGCGCAGCGCATAGTCCCATGCGTCCTCGGTTAGCTCAGGGTTCTGACGCTCGCTGTCGGCGATCCGCAGCTCCGCCCGCAGCACGGACGCGATTCGCCCGGTGACGTTGTCCTGAAGGCTGAAGAGATCCGGCAATCGCCGTTCGTATCGGTCTGACCACAAATGACTGTTGGTCTCGCCGTCGATCAACTGTGCATTGATCCGAACGACGTCGCCGTCGACACGCAAGCTTCCCTCGAGAACAAAGCGAACGCCCAAGTCCTTCGCGACGGATGCTGCGTCGACGTCCTTGCCACGATAGGTGAACGTGGTGCTGCGCGAGATGACGAAGGCATCGCGGATGCGCGACAGGTCGGTCACAAGATCTTCGGTAAAGGCGTCCGCGAGATAGTCCAGCGATGGGTCGCCGGACAGGTTGTCAAATGGAAGGACCGCAATAGAGAGGCTGCGGGTGGGCGACGGACCGGAGCTGACTGTCTCGCGGTCAGGCCAATAGACGATCGCGGTCACAACCAAAAGCAGAAGCATCGCGGCCCCGCCAAGCGGCAAGACGCGTCGCCTAGACGTGGGCGATCCCAGAGCGAGCCGCGCTCCGCCGCGCGGATCAGCGCGATCTCGGATGACTGCTACCGGCGCCGCGAAGCGAAACCCTCGCCGGGGATGCGTCTTGATGAACCTTTGCTGGACCCTGTCATCGCCGAGCGCGCGGCGCACGGCCCTGACCTGGGTGCTCAGGGCGGCGTCCGATCCGATCCGGCCGTCCCACAGCTGCTCGATGAGTTCGTCCCGGGTCACGATCCGATCGGCATTCTCCAACAGGTATCGCAGAAGCTCAAGCGCTCGCGGCTCAAGGTCCACGGGCTTCCCGGAGCGGAAGAGGCCCAGCCGCGGGTCGAGAACGAAGCTCTCAAACGCGTACGGCATCGCGCGGTCCAAAGCTCAAACTACTCAAAACTTAGACCTTCCTCAGCAATTCTTACCGCATCCTCAAGCGCATCCCGGGAAATTTCAATAAGTTAGTGGATGCGCGCAGAACGGTTTCACAACAAACTACACGGCATATCGGTCGTGTTAGAGAGGAGCGTCAGGATATGAAAAGGCCCTTACCCGCCCTCTTGGGCTTAGGCTTCGCCGCAGGCTTTGCGACCGCCGCCGCTGCCGATTCCGACATGAGTAGCGCGCTCGCTGAGGGCGCCAAGCGCATGACGGCGGGCGAAATCGTCGATCGGCTAGCGGGCAAGACGGTGACGTTTGAGAACGCGAACACCGGCAGCAGGGTGCTCGTCTACTATGACGAGGCGAATGGCACTGTCTTGAAGCCCGTCGGCGCCGCGGACTCGATGAAGGGCTTCTACGCGGTCGACCTCGCCGACCACGTGTGCGTCGGCGTCTGGAGCGACAAGCCGATGCGCGTCCGCTGCGTCAACGTCCTGCTCATCGATGATGTGATGCACAAGTTTGAACTCGACGGCAGTCTGCGCGGACGGATCGTCGAAGAGGTCGACGGCGACGTGACCTGATCGACCTAGCTAGTCGATCAGCGCTCCGAACGCATGTGCGCCACGCGCGTAGAGGG
>CAYUKE010000433.1:0-2441 GCA_964445185.1 uncultured Geminicoccaceae bacterium | reverse complement strand
ATGATCTCGACAACTCGGCCATGAGAACTTGTCGTCTAGATTTTAGTGGGTGCATTCATTTTTTCTTAGCATTAAATTGACTGAAGATATTTTCTTCTGAATCTATTATTGAAAACATCGTGCGTTCCATCTTTAACGTGTCGCTTAGAACTCCAAGTCAACGGCGGGCCGGGCTTGCTTTCCGCGCTCGCATTGAGGATGCCTGCTCTTGGGAGACCGCCGCCTATCCCGACGCTCGCTTCAGAAGTCGCAAACAGGCCGATCTCGCCCATGTTGGTGCGCCGGCCGGCCGCCCCTCCGTGGCGCGAGGCCGGCATGCGCGCCGTCTAACCGCTTGCAGCATCGGAATGCGTCGTTGCACTAGGAACGCGCGCGGATGTTGGCGTGGAAACGCTGGGAGGGAGCCGTGCCGGACTGGCAGGACGCGTCGATGCTCTCCGCAATCGGCAGCATTGCGGCGGTGCTCATCTCGGTGCTCGCGCTCGTCGTCAGTCAGTATCGGGAGACGGCGCAGGATCGCCGCGAGAAGCGGGAGGAGTTGCGAACGCTTCTCGTCGAGCTCGTCAACGTGCGCCATGAGTTCAACCAGCTCGCCGGCAGCGCGCTGGACGAGAGCTTCAAGTCGCTGACCTCGTCGCTGCACAACACCAAGCGCACGATCTACCTCGAGGCGGCGGAAGGGGTCGCGCGCCAGATTCCGGGCTCGCTCACCGCTTCCGAGTGCTTCGTACTCGCGATCGAAAACCAGTTCGACGCCGATGTCGACGGCATGTGGCATTTCGCCCGTTGGGCCGCCGAGCGCGCGCACCGGGCCTCGCCGACCAAGCAGGCCGAGGTCTTGCGCTTCTACGCCTCGCTCTACTTCCGCGAGAAGGCCGGCCGTCGGGAGAGGCGGCGCGGGCGTCGACAGTTCGAGCGCGCGATCCGCGCGGTTGCCGGGCGCAACGATCCGTACTCGCGCTTCTGCGACGTGCTCAACCGGCAATACTGGGCGCAGGCCGAGTATGGGGTCGGCGAGTTCGACCGTGCGGCGACGCAGCTCCGGCTCGCCTTTACCGAATGGCAGCAACTGAACCCGGACGTGACCCGCACCTGGCTGATGACGCCCCTCGGCATCGCCAATCTCTGGGATCAGATCGCGATCGCCCGCTTCGCCGCGCGGGACCCGGACGCCGGGCGCCAAGCCTTTGCCGAAGCCGAGGCCGTGCTCCGGCACACGGAAGCCACCTACGGCACCAACGACCTTACGCGCGAGCTATTCGGCCTAACTCGCCTCTACCGAGCGCAGCAGGAGCAACCATTTGCCGAGCCGGGCTTGGTCGACGGCCTTCTCAGCGAGGCGCGCGCGTCCTTCGAGGCACTGGCGTTGGACTACCCGAACCGCGCACGAAGACTTGTCGAGTTGCACGCGGCGATGGCCGCGCCCGTCGACGCGGCGCGTCCGGCCGAGGCTGCCGCCAGCCTCCGCCGAGCGCCCGGCGCCTTTCCGGTCTTCGAGGCCCAGCGCGAGGGCGGCGCGCCGGACGACCGGGCCGTCTGAAGCCGACGAGCCTCAGAGCGCGTCGAGCTTCGGCTTCAAGACCTGCTGCACGGCTTGCGGGTTGGCCTTGCCGCCGGTCGCCTTCATCACCTGGCCGGTGAACCAGCCGATGACCTTGGGGTTTTTCTTGTAGGTCTCGACCTGGCCCGGATTGTCACGAATGAGCTGGTCGATGATGGGCTCGATCGCGCTCAGGTCGGTGACCTGCTTGAGACCGCGCTGCTCGACGATCCGCGCGGGGTCCTCGCCGGTCTCGAACATGATCGCGAAGACGTCCTTGGCAAGCTTGCCGGAGAGCGTGCCGTCGTCGATCAGCGCCAGCAGGCCGGCGAGCTGGCCCGGCGCGATCGGGCTCGCCTCGATGCCCTTGCCGGCCTTGTTGAGAAGCCCGAACAGCTCGTTGATGCACCAGTTGGCGGCCGTCTTGGGGTCGGTCTTCGCCGCCACCTGCTCGAAATAGTCGGCCGTCGCGCGCTCCATGACGAGGACGCTGGCGTCATATGGTGTCAGCCCGTAGCCGTCGATGAAGCGCTGCTTCTTGTCGTCCGGCAATTCCGGCAGCTCGGCCCGCCAGCCGTCGATCTCGGCGTCGGTAAGCTCGAGCGGCAGGAGGTCGGGGGCGGGGAAGTACCGATAGTCGTGCGCCTCCTCCTTCGAGCGCATCGACCGCGTTTCACCCTTGTTGCTGTCGAACAGCCGCGTCTCCTGCTCGACCGCGCCGCCGCCCTCGTAGAGCTCGATCTGACGCTTCGACTCGTACTCGATGGCCCGGGCGACGAAGCGCATCGAGTTGACGTTCTTGATCTCGCAGCGCGTGCGAAAGTCCTCGGTGCCCAGCGGCCGCACCGAGACGTTGGCGTCGCAACGGAGCGAGCCCTCCTCCATGTTGCCGTCGCAGGTG
>CAYUKE010000432.1:0-2481 GCA_964445185.1 uncultured Geminicoccaceae bacterium | reverse complement strand
TGCTGTCGGCCGGGCACGGCTCTATGCTGCTTTACGGTGCTCTGCACCTGCTCGGCTACACTGATCTGACCCTCGAAGAGCTGCGCCGGTTCCGCCAGCTCGGTGCCAAGACCGCCGGCCATCCCGAGTACGGCCACGCCGCCGGTATCGAGACGACCACTGGGCCGCTCGGACAGGGCTTCGCCAATGCGGTCGGCATGGCCCTGGGCGAGCGCTTGTTGCGCGAGCGGTTCGGGAGCGACCTGGTCGACCACCGTACCTGGGTCATCGCCGGCGACGGCTGCTTGATGGAGGGCATCAGCCACGAGGCGGCCTCGCTCGCCGGTCATCTGCGGCTCGACCGCCTCGTCGTCCTCTTCGATGACAATGGCATTTCGATTGACGGCTCGGTTGCTCTCGCCTGCTCGGACGACGTCCTGCGACGCTTCGAGGCGTATGGCTGGCTGGCGCAGCGCGTCGACGGTCACGACCCGGCGGCGATCCGAGCAGCCTTGAACTGGGCCAGCGCAGCCGACCGGCCGTGCCTCCTCGCCTGCAAGACCACCATCGGCTTCGGCGCGCCGACCAAGGCCGGCACCGCCGCCACCCACGGCGCCCCGCTCGGCGCTGAGGAGGTTGCGGCGACGCGCCGGGCGCTCGCCTGGGAGCACCCCCCCTTCGAGATCCCGGAGGATGTCCGCGCCGTCTGGCGAGCCGCCGGTGCACGCGGCCGGGAACGCCGCCTCCAATGGGAAGAGCGCGTGGCGAGCCTGCCGGAGGGCCCGCGGCTCGAGGACGTGCTTGCTGGCCGCTTGCCGGCATCCTGGGCGCGGGGACTCCAGGCTTACAAGGCCGAGGTGGCCGCCGATCGCCGTAAGATCGCCACTCGCGTCGCCAGCCAGCAGTCGCTGGAGCCGCTCACGGCGGCGATCCCGCAGCTTCTCGGCGGCTCGGCCGATCTCACCGGCTCGAACAACACCCGAACGCCGCATCAGAGCCCGCTATCGCCATCGGCAACGGGCAGCTACGTCCACTACGGCGTCCGCGAGCACGCGATGGCCGCCGCCATGAACGGCCTCGCCCTGCACGGCGGGATCATACCCTACGGTGGGACGTTCCTCGTCTTCAGCGACTACAGCCGCCCGGCGATCCGGCTGGCCGCGCTGATGGGCGTTCGCGTCATCCATGTGTTCACGCACGACTCGATCGGCCTCGGCGAAGATGGCCCGACCCATCAACCGATCGAGCACCTCGCCGCCCTGCGGGCGATCCCGGAACTCTGGGTCTTCCGGCCGGCCGACCCGATCGAGACCGCCGAGTGCTGGGAACTGGCGATCTCGCGCGCCGACGGACCGTCGGCGATGGTGCTCACTCGCCAGGGGCTACCGACCGTGCGTGAGGCGGGCGACGAGAACAGAACGGCGCGCGGTGCCTACATCCTCGCCGACGCGGCCGAGCGGCGTGCGCTGACGCTGCTCGCGACCGGCTCGGAGGTTGCGATCGCCCTCGATGCGAAGGTGCGGCTCGACGCCGCAGGCATCGCCACCGCCGTGGTCTCGATGCCGTGCTGGGAGCTTTTCGAGCAGCAGCCGGCGGCCTACCGACACGAGGTGCTGGGGCGGGCGCCGCGGCTGGCAGTTGAGGCCGCATCGCCATTTGGCTGGACCCGTTATGTCGCGAGCGAGAGCCACGTCGTCGGGCTCACGGGCTTCGGCGCATCGGCGCCGGCGGCCGAGCTCTACGCGCATTTCGGGATCACGGCCGATGCAATCGTTGAACGGGGCCGCACGCTCGTCGCAAGTGGTCCCGCATAACCAGGCGCCCGCGAGCGCCATAGAGGAGGGAAGACGATGGCAGTTAAGGTAGCGATCAACGGGTTCGGGCGTATCGGCCGGAACGTGCTGCGCGCCGTCGCGGAGGGAGGTCGGACGGACGTCGTGGTCGTCGCCGTCAACGACCTGGCGCCGCCGGAAACCAACGCGCACCTGTTCCAGTACGACAGCGTCCATGGCCGCTTCCCGGGGGAAATCAAGCTCGAGGGTGACGAGCTTCACGTTCGCGCCGCCAACGGCACCGTTCTGCCGCCGATCAAGGTCGTGTCCGAGCGCGACATGGCGAAGCTGCCGTGGGGCGCGAGTGGCGTCGACATCGTGATGGAGTGCACCGGCATCTTCACCAAGCGGGACGCCGCCGCCGGGCACATCGCCGCTGGTGCCAAGAAGGTCCTCATCTCCGCACCGGGCGACAACTCCGATTTGACCGTCGTTTTCGGCGTGAACCACGACAAGCTGACCGCGGCGCACGAGGTCGTGTCGAACGCATCGTGCACGACGAACTGCCTGGCGCCGGTGGCCAAGGTCTTGAACGACACGGTCGGCATCGTCCGCGGCCATATGACGACGATTCACAGCTACACCAACGATCAGAACGTTCTCGACGTCTTCCACAAGGATCTGCGCCGGGCGCGCGGCGCGGCGCTGTCCATGATCCCGACCTCCACGG
>CAYUKE010000431.1:0-2482 GCA_964445185.1 uncultured Geminicoccaceae bacterium | reverse complement strand
GGCGGCGATCGTGATCCCGGCAAGCGCCCAGAAATGGGCGCGGCCGCCGCGGATCGCGCCGACCGCGTGATCGTCACCGACGACAACCCACGCAACGAGGACGCGGCGGTCATCCGCGCAGCGATCATGCGTGCCGTGCCGGGGGCGGCCGAGATCGGCGACCGCGCGCTGGCCATCGCCGAGGGCCTTGCCGATCTCGGCCCCGACGACGTGCTGCTCGTCGCCGGCAAAGGGCACGAGCAGGGTCAGATCGTCGGCGACCGCGTGCTGCCTTTCGACGACGCCAACGTCGTGCGCATGGCGTTGTGGGCGCCGGGAGCGGCGGCATGAGCCTGCTTTGGACAGCCGAAGATGCTGCCAGGGCGACGGGTGGCCACGCCCCTGGCGACTGGCAGGCGAGCGGTGTCTCGATCGACAGTCGGACGGTGGCTCCGGGCGAGCTGTTCGTAGCCCTCGTCGACGCCCGCGATGGGCATGCGTTCGTCGCCGATGCGCTGGCGAAGGGTGCTGCGGCCGCGATGGTGGCGCGCGCGCCAACAGGGGTCGACAGCGAGCGGCTGCTGACGGTCGACGACACCCAAGCCGGCCTGGAAGCGCTCGGCGCCGCGGCACGGCAACGGGCGAGTGCTCGCGTGATCGCAGTCACCGGCAGCGTCGGCAAGACGGGCACCAAGGCGGCGATGGCCCGCGGCCTTGCCGCCCTCGGACAGACACATGCGAGTGCGCGCAGCTACAACAACCACTGGGGCGTGCCGCTCAGCTTGGCGCAATTACCGCCGACAGCGCGGTTCGGCGTCTTCGAGCTTGGCATGAACCGAGCAGGCGAGATCGCTCAACTCACGCGCCAAGTCCGCCCCGATGTCGCGATCATCACAGCGATCGCCCCGGCACATATCGAGTTCTTCGAGAATGAGGCGGGCATTGCCCGCGCCAAAGCCGAGATCTTCGAAGGCGTTCCCGAATCGGGCACGGCGGTCGTGCCCGCCGACAGCGTGCACACGCCCCTATTGCTGGAGGCGGCGCGCGATGGACGTGTCGGCCGCATCATCACGTTTGGCAAAGGCGGCGACGCCCACGCCGCAATGACGGCACCGGATGCCGCCGGAACGACCGTCGACGCGACCATCCTCGGGCACAGGCTACGCTATCGGATCGGTCTACCCGGCGCCCACTGGGTCACCAACAGCCTGGCGATTCTCGCCGCGGTCAGCGCCATGGGGCTCGACGTCGACCTCGTCGCGGCGCAGTTCGCAACGCTTCGCCCGGAGGCGGGCCGCGGCCGCGCGCACGCGGTGCCTGTCGCGGATGGCGACGCGACGCTCATCGACGACAGCTACAACGCTAATCCGACCTCGATGCGCGCGGCCTTCGCCGTCCTGGGGCTGGCGCCCGGCCGTCGACTGGCGGCCCTCGGCGCCATGCTCGAGCTCGGACCGGCAAGCGCCGAGATGCACCGCGAACTCGCGGCGCCGCTTGTCGCTGCTGGCGTCGAGCGCGTGTTCACCGTCGGTGCGGACGTTCTACCCTTGCGCGATGCGCTGCCGGCGAACGTTCGCGCTGCCCATGCCGATGTTGCGAGCGAGGTCGTCGAGCCAGTGCGCGCGGAGCTTCGCGCCGGCGACACATTGCTGGTGAAGGGCTCGCTCGGGAGCGGAATGGGCCGGCTCGTGCATGCGCTCGTCGAGGAGGCCGCCTGATGCTCTACCACCTCCTCGTGCCGTTCGCCGACGACTTCGGCCTCTTCAACGTCTTCCGCTACCTCACGTTCCGCACGGGCGGGGCGATCATGACGGCGCTGTTGGTCAGCTTCGTCTTTGGACCGGGCATCATTCGTTGGCTGCGCTCGAAGCAGGGCAAGGGCCAGCCTATTCGGGATGACGGCCCCGAGACCCACCTGCTGACTAAGCAAGGCACGCCCACCATGGGCGGCGTCCTGATCCTGCTCGCGTTCGCCGTCTCAACACTGCTCTGGGCAGATCTGACGAACGGCTACGTCTGGGTCGTCCTGTTCGTAACACTCGGGTACGGCGGCATTGGCTTCGCCGACGACTACCTCAAGGTGTCGAAGCGCAGCCCCAAGGGCCTCAGCGGCCGGCTCAAGCTTCTCGGCCAGCTGGGCATTGGGCTCGTCGCCGCGATTTGGGTCATGGCGCTCACCGAGGAGCCGTTCGCCACCCATCTGAGCATCCCCTTCTTCAAGGACGTGCTGATCCCGCTCGGCCTCCTGGGCGCTGCACTGTTCGGCTGTCTCGTCATGGTCGGCGCGTCCAACGCGGTGAACCTCACCGACGGCCTCGATGGGCTCGCGATCGTTCCGGTGATGATCGCGGCGATGTGCTTCGGCCTGATCAGCTACCTGATCGGGAACGCGATCTTTGCTGAATACCTGGGTATTCCGTTCGTGCCCGGGACAGGCGAACTCGGTGTCGTTTGCGGCGGCATCGTCGGCGCCGCCCTTGGCATCCTGTGGTTCAACGCGCCG
>CAYUKE010000430.1:0-2494 GCA_964445185.1 uncultured Geminicoccaceae bacterium | reverse complement strand
CCCTTTGGCGTGCTGATCATGTTTGCTGTATTCAATGGCTTCAACCCGGCCTTCGAAGAGGCTGCCCGCGACCAGGGCGCCTCGGGCTGGCAGACGATCCGCTACGTGGTCCTGCCGATCGTCGCCCCCTCACTGCTGGGCGTGGCGCTCTTCTCCTTCACGCTCTCTTACGACGAGGTGGCCCGCTCGAGCCAAGCGACGGGCTTCGAGAACACGCTGCCGCTGGAGCTCATGGCGATGCAGACCAATGCGACGACGCCCGTCATCTATGCACTCGGCACCCTGACGACCGCGCTCTCGTTCCTGGTCATCATCAGCACCGTCGCCACCGCGCTCTGGCTACGCCGCCTCCGGTCGCGTCCGAGCGCAGGGTAGACTTCGCCCAAGCTTGATGACGAGCTCCCCCGCGCCAGCCTCGCTCGCCGCTCGGTGAACCTGGCCAGATTGAGCGAAAGACATTCGATCGGTACTCGTCGCGGGTAGATGTCTGCAACTCAGTAGGCGGATGCGCTGGGTCTCTCGCGCTCAATCGCACGCACGCGAACTTGCGCACCTCCAGTACGCCTGCTATGTACGAAGCGCTCTTCGCAATAACTCAAGATTGGGAAGAATTGTTCATGAATGTCGTTGCGTCACATACTTACGAGGTGATTGGCTAGCAATTCCCGCCATTCTCTATCTTCCCCTCACCTTTCTGGGATTTTTTGAGGCAGATTGAAGTTTCTCCAACATCTTCAAGTTGCCTGTCAGCGTCGCCATGAGACGAAGTCGAGCGACCCAGGACGAGCTGTCGTCCTGCCTCCTGCGCAAGCGGAGCCGGTGTTCCCATGACGCTTGCGTTGAACCTCGCCAACCTCAACGGCTTCAATGGCTTTGATCTCGCCCGCGCCCACACGGAGGACCGGGGCATGCTTTCGGTTGCTGGCGCTGGGGACGTCAACGGCGATGGCATCGACGACATCCTCATCGCCGCACCGGGAGCCGATGCGAATGGCGACGGCGCAAACGGCGACGCCCACGTCGTTTTCGGCACGACCACCGGCTTTTCGAGCACGCTCGACCTCGCCCTACTCGACGGCACCAACGGTTTTCGGATCGACAGCAGTTCGGGGGTAGAATCGGTTGGCTGGGCCGTCGCCGCAGCAGGTGACGTCAATGACGACGGCGTTGACGACCTGATTCTCGGCGCACCCAGCGGCTTCGCCCTATTCGGTGGCAGCTATGTGGTTTTCGGCCGGACGACCGGCTTTCCCGATGCCGTCGCGCTAGGCGGGCTCAGCGCCGATGACGGCTTTCGCACGTTTCTAGGCGACGCCCGTTCGGAGAGTGGCTTCGCGGTCGCCGGGGCGGGCGATCTCAATGCTGACGGTATCTCGGACGTCATTGTAGCCGCACCGAGTAGGATACACATTTCGTTTGCGCCGACGGCCGTCGTCATCTTCGGCAGCGCGACACATCCACAGCAAGTCGAGCGCTCGGACATCAACGGCACGGATGGCGTTCGGCTGGTTGGCGCGGGCTTCTCAGTTGCGGGCGTCGGTGATGTCAATGGCGACGGCCTCGACGATGTAATCGTCGGCGATCCACGCGGCGCCTCGCCCGATGTGGCCTACGTCGTCTTTGGCCGCGCAAGCGCGTTCCAAAATGGGCTGGACGTTACGGCGCTCGACGGGACTAAAGGGTTTCGCCTCGCGGGCGCCGTGAAAGGCGGCAACGCGGGGTACGCCGTCTCAGGAGCCGGAGACGTCAACGGCGACGGCATCAATGACATCATCATCGGCGCGCCAAGCGCGGATCGGGTCTACGTCGTGTTCGGTCGGGCCGATGGCTTTTCCGCGACGGTCCCGCTCGGCGAGCTCGACGGCCGCAACGGATTTGAGATCACGCGCATCGACTGGAGCGCCCCCTTTGGCGACAGTATCGGCCAAGCCGTCGCGGGTGCCGGCGACGTCAACGGCGACGGCTTTGCAGACCTGATCATCGGCGCTCCGCGTGGTGACCCCGGCGGGGTGAGCGATGCCGGATCGAGCTACGTCGTGTTCGGGAGCAGCACGGGCCTCCCCTCTTCGCTCGATCTGGCAACGCTCGACAGCTCACAGGGATTTCGCATCGACGGCGTAGATCGCAGCGAAGGCAGTGGTTTCCGCGTGGCTGGCGCCGGCGACGTCAACAGCGACGGCTTCGATGACCTGATCATCGGTTCGTACGGGGACGCTACCTCCCGGACAACAGGCGCCAGCGTAGGCGACAGCTACGTGGTCTTCGGCGCTCCGGATGTAACGCTCGAGGTCGAAGACGCGGTTCTACTGGAAAACGGCGGCGTGACCATGGCAACGGTCACCCGCACGGGCGAACTCTCCGACGCCGTCACGATCGGCGTCGTCGCCGACGCCCCCTCGGCCGTGTCCGTGCCCAGCTACGTAACGCTCCCTGCTGGCGTCGCCTCGGCTTCGTTCCAGGTCGCGGCAGTTGACGACAGCCACGGCGAGGCACC
>CAYUKE010000429.1:0-2537 GCA_964445185.1 uncultured Geminicoccaceae bacterium | reverse complement strand
CGTGGACCAGCACCGGCCCCGACTTGCAATTGTCGCGGACGTTCTCCAGCACCGGCACCAGGTGCTCGATGTTGTGGCCGTCGAGCGGCCCCACGTAGTAAAACCCCAGCGCCTCGATCAGCGTACCGCCGGTGACCATCCCGCGCGCGTATTCCTCAGCCCGGGCCGCCGCCTGCGCCAGCGGCTTCGGGAAGCGCCGCGTGATCTCCTTGGCCACGTGACGTACCGACCGATAGCTGCTCGAGGAGACGACTCGAGAGAGGTAGTTGCTGAGCGCGCCGACATTGGGTGCGATCGACATGTCGTTGTCGTTGAGGATGACGATGAGCCGGGACTTCGAGGCCCCGGCGTTGTTCATCGCCTCGTAGGCCATGCCGCCCGTCATCGCGCCGTCACCGATCACCGCGACGACGTTGAAGTGCTCGCCGCCAAGATCTCGCGCGGACGCGATGCCTAGGGACGCCGAGATTGACGTCGAGCTATGCGCCGCGCCGAAGGGATCGTAGATGCTTTCGGCGCGCTTGGTGAAACCGGACAGTCCACCGGGCTGGCGGAGCGTGCGGATGCGGTCGCGGCGCGCGGTCAGGATCTTGTGCGGGTAGGCTTGGTGGCCGACGTCCCAGACAACCTTGTCCTTCGGCGTGTCGAAGACGTAGTGCAACGCCACCGTCAGCTCGACGACGCCCAGTCCAGCACCAAGGTGCCCACCCGTGCACGACACCGCATCGATCGTCTCCCCGCGCAGCTCGTCAGCCACCTCCTGTAGCCGCTCCTGCGGCAGTCGACGCAGATCGGCCGGGTCGTTGATCGTGTCGAGAAGGTCGGTCGGCGACATTGAGCCCCTCACATGCGCATCGCTCATTGTTGCTAGCTGGTTCGCGCCGCGATGTAACGCGCCAGCTCTAGCAGCGACGTTGCCGCACTCCCGAACCGGGCAAGCGCCGCAACCCCCGTATCGACCTGCGCCGCCAGCTCACGCCGTGCACCATCTGCCCCGAGCGCGCTGACGAAGGTCGCCTTTGCCTGCGCGACATCGCGGCCGAGATCCTTGCCGACGATCTGCGCATCACCTTCGCCGTCCAGCAGATCGTCGCGCACCTGAACCGCAGCACCACCGGCGCGCCCGAAAGCTGCCACCGCTTCTCGATCCTCGGCCGCCGCCGCCCCGGCGATCGCGCCCGCCTCGCAGGCGAACGTGATCAGCGCGCCGGTCTTGAGCGCCTGCAGCTCGCGCAAGCCGCCGAGATCGGTGTGCGGGCCGGCACCGAGGTCCAGCATCTGCCCGCCGCACATGCCGCGAAGCCCCGACGCGAGCGCCAAGCCGTGCGCGAGATCGCCGCGGGCCGCGTCGCCGACGCGCAGACTAGGCTCGCTAAGGGCTTGGAACGCGAGGGCCTGCAGCGCGTCGCCCGCCAGGATCGCGGTGGCCTCGTCGAACGCCCGGTGCAAGGCCGGCCGGCCGCGCCGCTCAAGCGCGTCGTCCATGGCGGGCAGGTCGTCGTGGATGAGCGAGTAGGTATGGAGACACTCGACCGCCGCACCGATCCGAACGAGCGTCGGGTCGGCGACGCCGAAGAGGCGTCCGGTCATCACGGTGAGCAGCGGCCGCACCCGTTTGCCGCCGGCATGCAGCGCATAGCGCATGGCCTCAGCGAGCCGAGGCGCGACGCTGCCCGCCGCCGGCACCAGCCGCGCCAGCTCGGCCTCGATCGCCGGCACCATGGTCTGCCGGACCATTTCGAGACCGCCGTCGCTCAAGCCTCATCCTCGTCGAGGGGCTGCGTCGCAGGCGTGGCGCCGTCGCCGACCAAACGCTCGACCCGCAGACGCGCGTCGCCAAGCAGCTTCTCGCAATGGCGACGCAGTCGCGTCCCGCGCTCATAGGCTGCGATCGACTCAGCCAGCGGAACCTCGCCGCGGTCGAGGCGGTCGACGATCGCCTCCAGCTCCTTGAGCGCGTCCTCGAAGCTGAAACTCTCGACCGCGTCGGACACAGGCGTCTCGCTCACGCGCGATCCTCGAGGGCGAGCAGATGGGCGATGACCGATCGCGCGAGCGCATCGGGGTCGTAGCCACCCTCAAGCACGGAGACGAGGCGCCCACCCGCGTGCCGCTCGGCGATCTCCACCAGCCGCTGCGTCACCCAAGTGAAATCGCTCTCGGTGAGGCGGAGGTTCGCGAGCGGGTCGGCGACATGCGCATCGAAGCCGGCGGAGATCAAGACGAGCTGCGGCGCGAACGAGTCGATCGCCGGCAGGATCCGCGTCTCCAACGCCGCGCGCCAGCGCGGGCCGTCGGTGCCGGCGCGGACGCAGGTGTTAACGATGTTGCCGAGCCCAACCTCGTCGTCGCGCCCGGTACCGGGAAACAGTGGCGCCTCGTGGATCGAGGCGTACAGCGCTCCCGGGCGGGTCTCGAAGATGGCCTGCGTGCCGTTGCCGTGATGAACGTCGAAGTCGAGGACCGCGACGCGCTCGAGGCCATGGACGTCGAGCGCGCGGGCAGCTGCCACGGCGATGTTGTTGAAGAAGCAAAAG
>CAYUKE010000428.1:0-2537 GCA_964445185.1 uncultured Geminicoccaceae bacterium | reverse complement strand
GTGCGGGCGGGGGCAACTGGTTCATCAAGGTGGCGATTGCGCTGTTGGGGGCGCTCCGTGGCGGTCCGGCCAAGGCGTCGGTCCTCTCCTCGGCGATGACCGGCATGATCTCCGGCTCGTCGATCGCCAACACGGTGACCACCGGCACGTTCACCATTCCGTTGATGAAACGCATCGGCTTTCCGGCGGAGAAGGCAGGTGCGGTCGAGGTGGCCTCGTCGACCAACGGGCAGCTCACGCCACCCGTCATGGGCGCTGCGGCCTTCTTGATGGTCGAGTACGTCAATATTCCATACGTCGAGGTGATCAAGCACGCATTCTTGCCGGCGGTGATCTCCTACATCGCGCTGCTCTACATCGTGCATCTCGAGAGCCTGAAGCTTGGCCTCAAGGGCCTCGACAAGCCAGGCCGGATGATCGGCGTGCCGATGATCCTGCTGTTGTTCCTCACCGGCTTCATCGCAATGGCGATCGTCACCGCGCTGGTCATCGGCGTGCGTCTGGTCCTCGAGCCGCTGATGCCCGGCCAGTCGGTCTACGCCGCCCTCGGGCTCCTCGCCGTCGCCTATGTGGCGCTTGTCTGGTTCGCCTCGCGCTATCCCGATCTCGAGGTCGACGATCCCAACGCTCCGGTGGTCCAGGCGCCGCGCCTCACGCCGACGCTCTTTGGTGGCCTCTATTTTGGTCTGCCGATCTTCGTGCTCGTCTGGAACCTGATGGTCGACACGGGGCCGTTGGACCGCCTGTCGCCGGCCTTGTCCGTGTTCTGGGCGACGCTCGCGATGATCATCGTGATGCTGACCCACCGCCCGCTGAAGCACCTGTTCCGGGGCCAGCACGACCTTGCAGGACAGATGGCGCGCGGGCTCGGCGATCTTTTCCAGGGCCTCGTCTTCGGTGCGCGCAACATGATCGGGATCGGCGTCGCCACCGGTGCAGCGGGCATCATCGTCGGCACGATCTCGCTTACCGGCGCGCACCAGATCATCGGTCAGGTGATCGAGGTGATCTCCGGCGGTAACCTCATGATCCTCCTAGTTCTCGTCGCTGTTCTCTCCCTGATCCTCGGCATGGGGCTGCCGACGACGGCCAACTACATCGTCGTCTCATCGCTGATGGCGCCGGTGATCCTCTCGGTCGGCGCGCAGTCCGGCCTCGTGGTGCCGCTGATCGCAATCCACCTGTTCGTCTTCTACTTCGGTATTCTGGCTGACGACACGCCGCCCGTGGGTCTCGCCGCGTACGCGGCCGCCGCCATCTCGCGCGGCGATCCGATCATGACGGGCGTGCAGGGCTTTATGTACGATATCCGGACGGCGCTCCTGCCGTTTCTCTTCATCTTCAACACCGATCTCCTGCTCATCGATGTGGGGCCGCTGCAGGCGATCTACGTCTTCGCCACGGCCCTCGTCGCCATGCTGTGCTTCGCCGCGGCGACCCAGAACTATTTCATCGCGCGGAATCGTATCTGGGAGACGGTCGCGCTGCTGTTGGTCGCGTTCACGCTCTTCCGGCCGGGCTTCTGGCTCGATCAGGTTCAAGCACCCTACGAGCGGATCACAGGCTCGGGCGTTCTTGAGGCCGCAGGCGAAGCGCCCGCGGACGACAGCCTGCGGCTGGTGGTGGAGGGGCCGGACTTCGACACCGGCGCACAGCGCTCGGTCACGATCGCCGTGGACCTCGGCGCACCGGGTGGTGGTGCTGAACGCCTCGATCGAGAGGGCTTGGCGGTCTTCGCGGACGGTGACCAGCTGGTCCTGGAAGAGCCGTTCCCCGGCACCCCCTTCTTCGAGCAACTGGCGAACGACTACGATTTCTACGGCGACACGCCGGTGGTGATCAGTCGGGCCGAGGTCGACGCCGAGCGCCTGCCCAAGGAAATCTTCTACGTGCCCGCTCTGTTGCTGCTAGGTCTGGTCGTCTTGGTGCAAGATCGCCGCAAGACCCAGCCGGCATTCTGAGGGGCGTTTCCATGTTCAAGTCGCTGTTGCTGCCCGTCGATCTGGCTGCCGGTACAGGCAAACGCCGGGCGTTGGAGGTGGCGCTTGATCTGCAACGGCACTGGCAGGCCGACCTCAATCTGTTGGCTGTCCTCCCGGACTTCGGGATGTCGATCGTCGGCTCGTTCTTCGACGACGATTTCTCCACGAAGGCCTTGGCCGACGTGGAAAGCCAGCTCGAGGTCTTCTGCCGCGAGAACATCCCGCCCGGGCTCACCTACCGGCAACACGTGGCAAAGGGCTCGATCTACGATCAGATCTTGGCGGCTGTGGACAGCTTAGAGATCGACTGCATCGTGATGGGTTCGCATCGCGTGGCACGAACGGACCACCTGCTGGGTCCCAACGCCGCACGCGTCGTGCGTCACGCGCCGTGTACGGTCGTCGTGGTGCGTGACCGCTGACGCGGTCTCAGCGGGCTCCCGTCACGTCGGCTGCGGTGCAGACAAGACCGCAGCTGCCATGGCCAAGCGCACCATTCGGGTTGAGACCACCGAGCGCGAGCATCGCGACGACGAAGCCGACGGCGAGTGCGGT
>CAYUKE010000427.1:0-2551 GCA_964445185.1 uncultured Geminicoccaceae bacterium | reverse complement strand
TCCGGAGCCAGATATCCATCAACGTTGCCAGCTCGCAGGTTGGCAACCATCTCCGGCGGCGGGGTTACGCGGATTTGGATGTCTTGGTCAGGGTCGAGCCCGGCCTCGGCGACATAGGTGCGCAGCAGCAGGTTGTGCATCGAGTATTCGAAGGGCACGGCGAAGCGGAACCCGCGCCACATCGTCGGATCGAGTTTGTCCGCGTGCTTCGAGGCGAGCACGATCGCTTGCCCGTTCGTGTTGACGTTGGACACGACCCGCCAAGCTTGCGCGGTCGAGCCGATGCCAAGCGACATCGCCAGCGGCATCGGGAACAAGAGGTGAGACCCGTCATATTCGCCGTTGAGACACTTGTCGCGGGCGACGGCCCACCCGGCGGTCTTCACGATATCGACGTCAAGTCCGTACCGATCGTAGAAGCCGAGAGCGTGTCCACCAATGATCGGTGTCGCGCACGTAATGGGCACGAAGCCGATGGTTAGCTTGCGCTTCTCCAAATTCCGCATGGCGTCTTCGGCCATGGCCTGCAACGAAGACAGCGGGAACATGCTCGCTACTGCGGCCACTGCGGTGGTGACCCCGGCGCCCCGCAAGAACGCACGACGCGAGGCGTCGTTCTTGAACAGCCCCTGCATCACCGCGCTCTCGAGCGCGCGTGCCATGCCCAACTCCGGTGTCACAACGTCCGTAGCGCGCTTCTGCAGCAGCGCCGCGTCCTCTGCCTTGAGCCCCGCATACGGGTTGGCCACGGTCTCGCTGGCCTCACCGCATTCGTTCCAGACGTCGACGTTCGGGTTAAATGGATCCTTAAAGTGGGTCATGGGACTCGCTCCTCTCAGCCAGTGACTTGTCGAGCGCTGCCGTGGGTGGCGTCGGCGTTCGGGCATAACGGTTCCCGAGACTGCCCACCGACCTGCCGAAATCCCGCATTGCGACGGCGCAAGATCTTCTATTCGGAGCCACGCAAGCGGTGTGCCAAGCGGGTTTGAGGTGAAAACGACGGTCACCTCGGTCAACTCCTCGACCGATTGACAGTGTCGGCGTTACGCGCTTGCATAAATTATGCAGATGCGTAGCCAATTTGCGCGATGGCGTAATCCTGTCGTGCTGCCAACCGACGAAACCGACACCTTCCTGATGCGGGTGGTAGGCGTTGCGCCCGGACCATGTCTGGTGGTCGACCCCGGACGTGACCTGGTCCGTGCGGCTAATCTGCCTGCGGCACAGCTCTTCGGCGCCGAAGCGTTGGAAGGCAGCAGCTTTTCCAAGCTCCACCTAGATACGATCGATAGGCTCGTCGTGTTCGCCGAGGAGATCATCGAGTATGGCCACGCGCGGACCCGCGATCTCGTAGGCCGCGCCTCAGACGGCACAAAGGTCCGCGTCGAGTACGAGGGGCGAGCGCTCGATGCGGCTGGCCAGCCGTTGATCGTGCTAGTCGCCCACGACCTCGTCCTGCGTCGCCGCCGCGGCGCTGCGACCGATGCCGAACGCTACGCGCGGGGTGGGTTGCTCGAATGGCGACGTGCTGAACGCGTGTTCCGCGAGGCGGAGCGCGTGAACCATCTCATCCTGAGCTGCGCCGGCGAGGGGATTTACGGCGTCGACAACACCGGGCGCGCCACCTTCGCCAACGGCGCTGCAGAGCGAATGCTAGGATGGCGCGCGGAAGACCTGATCGGTCGCACAATCCACGACCTCATCCATCATACCTACGCCGACGGCCGTCGCTACCCCATCGAGAAATGCCCCATCTACGACGCCTTCCGCCACGCCAAAGTCAATCGTGTCGAGGACGAGTACTTCTGGCGCAAGGACGGCAAGCCTATCCGCGTCGAATACACATCGACGCCGGTCATCGACCAGGGCGAAGTCGCGGGTGCCGTGATCGTCTTCCGCGATATCACCGAGCGAAAGGAGAACGAGCGGCGGCTGCGTGAAGCCCTCCAGGAGGTTGATCAGCTCAAACAGCGCCTCGAGCTCGAAAACGCCTACCTCCAGGAGGAAATCCGTACACAGAGCGCACACGCTCAGATTATCGGCAGGTCGGCGGCCATCGGCCGCATCCTAGAGCAGGTGGCGCTGGTCGGGCCTACCGACGCCAACGTCCTACTGACCGGCGAAAGTGGCTCGGGGAAGGAGCTGGTCGCGCAGGCGGTGCACACGGAGAGCGCGCGCGCCGAGCGGCCGCTGATCCGCGTCAATTGTGCGGCGATCCCGGATGAGCTCTTCGAGAGCGAGTTCTTCGGCCACGTCCGCGGCGCCTTCACCGGCGCGCTGCGCGATCGGGTCGGCCGGTTCGAGTTGGCCGACGGTGGGACGCTGTTTCTCGACGAGATCGGCGAGATCCCGCTGGCCCTGCAAAGCAAGCTTTTGCGCGTGCTCCAAGAACGCAGCTTCGAGCGGGTCGGCGAGGAGCGCACGCGGCGCGCGGATGTGCGCATCATCGCCGCCACCAACCGCGACCTCGCCGCCGAGGCGCGCGAGGGCCGCTTCCGCGAGGACCTCTACTTTCGCCTGAACGTCTTTCCGATCCACTGCCCGCCCTTGC
>CAYUKE010000426.1:0-2554 GCA_964445185.1 uncultured Geminicoccaceae bacterium | reverse complement strand
TGGCGAGATGGAGGGGCTTCGGTGATTTCGCAGGCTGAACGAGGTGCGCGTGTGCTCGCGCCGCGACAGTCGGTGTGAATCACTTGTCAGGCGACACGCAAACCTGACCCCCTAGCGACACGAAGAACTGCCCCCCCGGCCATATCAGGGAGGTGTCATCGTGGATCGAGATCAGAAGGTGCGGATCCTCAGTGGGAACAGCCACTTGAGGAGGGTTCCCTTGGAGTCGCCGGAGCGAATCGAGAGGATGCTGGAGGCGCATCGCCGCGGCTGGGGACTCAAGCGCATCGCGCGTGAGTTCGGCGTCAGCCGCAACACGGTGCGGCGGTATGTCCGACAGGGCGGCTGGAAGCCGTACGCCACGCCGAAACGCGCCCGTGAGCTGGACGGGCTGGCGCTGTGGCTCGAGGAGATGTTCAAGCAGCACCGCGGCAACGCCGTCGTCGTGCACCAGGAACTCGCGCGGGTACACGGCATCGACGTGTCGCTGCGTACGGTCCAGCGTGCGGTTGCTCGCCATCGCCGCGAGTTCGAAGCCGCCGCGCGCGCCACCACGCGGTTCGAGACGCCGCCGGGCCGCCAGGCGCAGGTCGACTTCGGCGAGATGCGTGTCGTCATCGGCGGCGTGGCGACCAGGGTTCACCTGGGTGTCGTGACGCTTGGCTACTCGCGACGGGTGTTCGCCCAGGCCTTCCGCCATCAGCGTCAGTCCGCCTGGTTCGACACGATGGAAGGCGCCTTCCGCTACTTCGGCGGCGTGCCCGAAGAGGTCCTGATGGACAACGCCCGGGCGCTCGTCCAGACGCACAACCGCGCGACCCGCGAGGTTGTCTTCAACCCCAAGCTCAAGGCCTTCGCGGACTACTGGGGCTTCCGGCCGCGCGCCTGCGCCCCGTACCGCGCACAAACCAAGGGCAAGGACGAGCGCAGCGTCGGCTACGTCAAGCACAACGCCATCGCAGGGCGCGCGTTCGACTCGTTCGAAGCCCTCGAGCAGCACCTCGACTGGTGGATGCGCGAGGTCGCCGACCGGCGCGTCCACGGCACCACCGGGCAGATGCCGCTCCGCAGATTCGACCGCGAGGAGCGCTGCCTGCGACCCATCGACGGACGCCCGCCCTTTGTCCAACGGCGCGAGCTGCAGCGAAAGGTCCACACCGATCTCTGCGTCGTCGTCGATACCAACGCCTACAGTGTCCCCTGGCGCCTCATCGGCTGCATGGTCACCGTCCAGCTCGTCGACGGCGTCGTCCGAGTCTTGCACGCGGGCCAGGAGGTCGCGCGACACGCCCGCTGCGTCGGCCGTCGCCAGCGCCGCATCGACCGGCGTCATTTCAACGGATTGCATCGCCGTCAGGCGCCGAGTCCCGCCGAGGTTCGGGCGACGCTGGCGCCGTCGCTCGCGGCCTACGACGCGCTCGTCGGAGGTGGATGGTGACGCCGGACGACGCGCGGATGACGCAGATGCTGACGCGGCTGAAGCTGACGGCGATTCGGGACCAGCTCGACTCGCTGCTGGATGAGGTAGGTCGCCGCGACCTGACCCACCGCGAGGCGCTGGCCTTTCTGTGCGAGGCGGAGATCGCGCGCAAGGAGCAGCGCCGCATCGACATGGCGATGCGGATGGCGAAGTTCCCGTGCCTGCGGGACCTTGATGGCTTCGACTTTCGGGCGCAGCCGTCGGTGAATCCGAAACAGGTTCGGGAGCTTGCGACGAGTCGCTGGGTCGGCAACGGCGACGCGCTGTTGCTGCTGGGTCCACCGGGCGTCGGCAAGACGCACCTGGCCATCGCGCTAGGTCGCGAGGCGATTCTGAAGGGCTACAGCGTGCTCTTCATGCCAGCGATGGCGCTGGTCGCGAACCTCGCGCAGGCCCACGACGAGGGGCGGCTCGACGAGCGTCTGATGCACTACGGCAAGCCGAAGCTGCTGATCATCGACGAGCTCGGCTATCTGCCGCTCGAGGACCACACGGCGCACCTGTTCTTTCAGCTGGTGAGCAAGCGCTACGAGCGCGGGAGCATGCTCGTGACGAGCAATCGCTCGCTGGGCGAATGGGGCGGGGTCTTTGGCGACACCGCGGTCGCCACGGCCATCCTCGACCGCATGCTCCACCACAGCCACGTGCTGGTCATGCGTGGCGAGAGCTATCGGCTTCGCGAGAAGCGCCGTGCGGGTTTGCTCAAGTCCAAGAATTCAACCAAGGGGGGTCAGTTCTAGCTGTCGCCAGGGGGTCACTACCTGGTGTCGGTTGACATCACTTGACGACACTTGATGTGAGTCACTTGGCCGGGGGTAGCTTGAGTCTCATTAAAACCGGGGGTTGGGTGGCGTTTCGGATGGGCTTCGGTGATCTCGAAGGCTGAACGAGGTGCGCGTGTGTTCGCGCAGCGACAGTCGGAGCGGTGCCGAGGCGGCGGTTCGGAAAGTGTGCAACGTTTGGGTGTCTCGAGGGTAGAGATCATGTGATGGACGTGGCGCGCGGGCGCGCGGCGCGTCGTGGATTCGCACGAGAGGCACCCGCAATGACCCTTCCGAGACCCGTGACCGGCGG
>CAYUKE010000425.1:0-2565 GCA_964445185.1 uncultured Geminicoccaceae bacterium | reverse complement strand
CGGCGCCCTGAATCCCGAGGCCGGCTTCTTCGGTGTCGCCCCCGGCACATCGATGAAGACCAACCCCAATGCCATCCTGACCCTCGAGGGGAACAGCATCTTCACCAATGTCGCGCTGACCGACGACGGCGACGTCTGGTGGGAGGGCCTGACCGACGAGGAGCCATCGCATCTCATCGACTGGCTCGGTCAGGACTGGACACCGGGCTGCGGGCGGAAGTCCTCGCACCCGAACTCACGCTTCACCGCACCGGCTGGGCAGTGCCCGACCATCGATCCAGCGTGGGAGGATCCGAACGGCGTGCCTATCGCGGCCTTCATCTTCGGCGGCCGGATGAGCAAGAACATGCCGCTGGTGTTCCAGTCCTTCAACTGGTGCCACGGCGTCTACTCGGCGGCGACCATGGGCTCCGAGGCCACGGCCGCGGCGGTCGGGCAGGCGGCGATGCGCCGCGACCCGATGGCCATGCTGCCCTTCTGCGGCTACAACATGGCCGACTACTTCGCGCATTGGCTCGACGTCGGCCGCCACCTGCCGAACCCACCCCGCATTTTCCGCGTCAACTGGTTCCGCCGCGACGACGACGGCAAGTTCATCTGGCCCGGTTTCGGTCAGAACATGCGGGTGCTGCGCTGGGTCGTCGACCGCGTGCACGGGCGCACGGCGCCGGTGGAGAGTCCGCTCGGCTGGATGCCCCGGTTCGAGGACCTCGACTGGAAGGGGCTCGATTTCCCGGCCGAGACCTACTACGACCTCATGGCGGTTGATCGTGGCGCCGGCAATCAAGAGGCGCGCGATCACGAGGAGCTGTTCGACAAGTTCTTCGACCGTCTACCGAAGGAGTTCATCTTCGAGCGCGAGTTGTTGCGCTCAAGGCTGTGGCGCTCGCCGGAGCATTGGTTCCTGCAGCCCGAGCGGCCGCACCACGACTGACTAACGCTTGAGGCACAAGCTACTCGGGGGCCGCGATGACCGACGTCGTCGCGGCCCTTTGCTGAGCTGATGCACACTATCTCCAAGCTGGTGATCGCGCTCACCGAGCCGATCGGCGTGATCTACGTCATCGTCTTGCTCATCTTGCTCGCGGCTGCGCTCAGATGGTGGCGCGCGGTCCGCGCGTTGGGCGCGCTGCTGGTCGTCGTCATGATCGTCGTCGGGCTGACGCCGGCGCCGGAGTGGGCGTTGCGCTCTCTCGAGGATCGCATCCCTGCCGAGCCGGTCCCGTGGGACAAGCTCAGCGGTGTCGTCGTCCTCGGCGGCGCGGTGCGAAGCGGCGAACTCGGCGCCGAACGCGGCACCTACATCCTCAACGATGCTGCCGAGCGCCTCACCACGGCGGTAGCGATCGCCCGGCGCCACCCGGAGTTGCCGGTCGTGCTCTCGGGCCATTCCGGCCATGTGTGGCATGCGGGCCTGTCCGAAGGCGACGTGGCGCGGCTGCTGTTTGGGGACCTCGGCGTCGCCCCGGAGCGCTTCCTGTTCGAAGAGATGTCGCGCAACACCTACGAGAACGCCGTGGAGACGCGCCGGCTGTTGGTCGACGTCGACGGTTCGTGGCTGCTGGTGACGTCCGCCTTCCACATGCCGCGTTCGGTGGCCGTTTTCCGCGCCCAGGGCTTCGATGTCATCCCCTACCCGGTCGACTTTCGAGCGCCGAACCCGGCGACGTCGTGGCTGCCGGCGTCGATCGGCGAGCGCTTCGCCTTCGCGGCGACGGCAAGCAAGGAGTGGCTAGGGCTTCTGGCCTACCGGCTATTCGGGCGAACCGACGCGCTGTTGCCCGCAGCTGATCCAGCGTAGCCGGCAAACCCTTCTGCCAGGTAGAGGCCGAAGCCGACGACCTGGTCGCTATGGGTACGGGCCTGCGGCGTCGCGATCACTGACCAACCGGCGAAGCGTTGCCGCACCGCTTGCGGCGAGCCCCGATGCACCACGACGAAGCGCGCGTCGACGGCAGCGTCCGGGAACCGGGTTACGAGTTCGAAGTGGTTGTTGGCACGCCCGTCCGGGTTCCAGATCACCGCGCGCTCGAGCGGCCAACCGGTCGCCTCGAGCACATTCGCCATCAGCATCCGGTCGGTCATCAACAGCCACGCGTCGGGGTGCGCGGCGAGCGCCGGGCCGACGGCGTCCGTGATCTGGTCGACCCCGCGCAGCTTGCGAAACGGATCGAGCGAGCGGCTCCAGGCGGAAGGCTCGGGGACGTGCAGCGCGGCGACCGCGGGGATGGCGATGGCCGCGGTAAGGTTGAGCGCGATCGTCGCCAGGGCGAGCCGCCGACGGGCGGCGCGGACGAGCCAGGCGGCGACGGCGACGCTGAAGCCCAGGTAGGCGGGCGCCGCCCAGTTGGCGTTGGCGCGGTTGAGCCAGGCTTGCAGCAGGATCGCCAGAACGAGCGGCAAACCGATGACCAGCACGAACCGGTAGGCCGGCTCGCGCCACGTGGTCGGGCTGACCATGAGCCAGAGCAGTACCAGGACGGCGATCGGACCGAACACGCCGAGCTGGCTGGCGGCGAAATCGGCGAGCTCGCCGGCGCGCGCCCCCAGTGGCACCGGTGTTGC
>CAYUKE010000424.1:0-2582 GCA_964445185.1 uncultured Geminicoccaceae bacterium | reverse complement strand
AGATCCTGCCGATGCAGAAGGGCGACTTCGTCGAGATCTTCGAGATCATGGCCGGGCTGCCGGTAACGATCCGCCTGCTCGATCCACCGCTTCACGAGTTCTTGCCGCACTCCGACGACGAGATGGAGCGCGTCGCCGAGGTGACCGGAACGCCGATCGCCCGAGTGAAGCGGCGCACGGCAGAGCTGCGCGAGGCGAACCCGATGCTCGGCATGCGCGGCTGCCGCTTGGGTGTGGTGTATCCCGAGATCTACGAGATGCAGGCGCGCGCGATCTTCGAGGCGGCGCACGAGGTTGCGGAGCGCTCGGCGAGCACGGTGGTCCCCGAGGTGATGGTCCCGCTGGTCGGTACCGCCCGCGAGCTCGAGCTCCTCAAGGAGCGCATTGATGCCGTGGCCAAGGCGGTCGCCGAGGAGCGCGGCAAGACGATCGACTACCTGGTCGGTACGATGATCGAGGTGCCGCGGGCGGCATTGAGCGCCGACATTATCGCCAACCACGCCGCGTTCTTCAGCTTCGGGACGAACGACCTGACACAGATGACGCTCGGGTTGTCGCGCGACGACAGCGGGAGCTTCATGGACGCCTATGTCCGCGAGGAGATCTTTGCGGCGGATCCGTTCCAGACGCTCGACGCTGACGGCGTGGGCCAACTGATCGCGCTCGCCAAGGAGCGGGGTCGGTCGACGCGTCCCAGCCTCAAAGTCGGCATCTGCGGTGAGCACGGTGGCGACCCGAAGTCGATCCACTTCTGCGAGAAGGTCGGCCTCGACTACGTTTCTTGCTCGCCCTACCGGGTGCCGATTGCCCGGCTCGCGGCGGGTCAGGCGGCGCTCAGGGAGACCAAGTGACGGTCGCCGCCTCCAGCGCTGGAAGCGAGTGGCTCGAGGCGATCCGCGGCGGCGGCAAGGCCGCGCTCGCCCGAGCGCTTGCGGCGATCGAGGCCGAGGCTCAGAGCGCCGAGGTCGCCGATCTATTGGATGCGGCGTTTGCCCAGGCTAGCGGCCACGTACTGGGCGTCACGGGCCCACCCGGCGTCGGCAAGTCGACGCTGGTAGCGGCGTTGATCGAAGCCTACCGCGACCGCGGCGAACGGGTCGGCGTGATCGCCGTCGACCCGTCCTCCAAGCGGCGCGGTGGGGCGCTTTTGGGTGATCGCACGCGGATCGCCCACGACCCGGAGGACCGCGATCTATTCGTCCGTTCGATGGCCGCGCGCGATCAGCTCGGAGGCCTGGCGGCACTGACCATGCCGGCGCTCGTGCTGATGCGCGCGCTGTTCGACCGCGTCCTCGTGGAGACGGTCGGCGTCGGTCAGTCGGAGACGACGATCGGCGACATGGCCGACACGGTGCTGTTCGCCGCGCAGCCGGCCTCCGGCGACAGCCTCCAGTTCATGAAGGCGGGCATCGTCGAAGTCCCGCATCTGATCGCCGTGACCAAGGCCGACATGGGCGGCCCCGCCGAACGGGCGGCGCGTGAGCTGGAAGGCGCGCTCGACCTTGCCGAGCCCGAGGACGACTGGGTCGTCCGGGTGATGCTCGTGGCCGCTCCGGACGGGCGGGGTATTGCGGAGCTTGTTGCCGAGGTCGATCGGCACCGCCACGTCGCTGGACCTTTCGGCGAGCCAAGGCGTGCCCAGGCGGGCCTTTGGTTGCAGCGACAGCTGCACGATCTGTTCGGGCGTCGTGGCCTCCACGTGCTGCGCGCCGAGACCGAGGTGCCAAGCTTGCCCGAGCGGCCGTTCGCGACCTATGCCGAACTGTCCTCGCGCCTGGAGGCGAAGCTGAGGTCGAGCCAGGAGGGAATCCAAGGCTCGACGGTGGCGGTTTCCGCTTGAAGCGGCCGACCCGCGTCGCGCGCCTTCTGCCAGCGATCGATCCTAATTAGCGCAAGGGCGCGGCCGTCGCGGGCGGATCGTAGCTCACCGATGTCAACCTGGCCGTCGGTGATTGGCGTGCCCGGCGCTGCCGTGCCGTCGATCAGGACGGGAAGCAGGCGCTTGCGCACCGTCGCACGGTAACGCATCCGTGCCGTCAGCTCCTGGCCGACGAAGCAGCCCTTGTCGAAGGCGACACCGTCGAGCTCGGCGAAGCCGTTCTCCAACAGCAGGGCCTTGTCGGGCTCGAGGTCGCGGCTGCCGTCGGGCACGGCGATGGCGAGGCGGTGGGCGTCGTAGTCCGTCGGCGCCACCTCCGCGCCGAACGTCGCCAGCCAATCGCCTGTCGGCGCCGGCGGTCCGAGGACGCGCGCGCCCAGCTCGGCCGTCCGTGGGTCGGCGAAGGCGAGGGCGCCTGAGGGTGGTGTGGTAAGCGCCGAGGCCGAGCCGAAACAGGCGAAGACACCGAACTCGTCGGCTACTGCCAGCTCGACGGCAGCACGGAGGCGATAGAGCGTCAGACGCTGCAACAGAGCTTGGCGCCGTGTCGCCTCAACATCGAGCAGGTAGCGCTCGCCATCGACGACGATAAAGAAGTCGAAAAGATATTTGCCCTGTGGTGTTAGAAGCGCGGCCCAGATGGCTGGTTGGCTCGCCAGCTTGGCGAGGTCGTTGCTGACTAGGCCTTGAAGAAACGCGAAGC
>CAYUKE010000423.1:0-2587 GCA_964445185.1 uncultured Geminicoccaceae bacterium | reverse complement strand
CGGGGATGCGCCCCTCCTTGAGCGCCCGCTTCTCCGCCTTGGTGTTGCGCTGCTTGGGCGCCGACACGATCGTGGCGTCGACCAGCTGAGCCGACATCGCCAGATCGCCGGCCTCGCGTAACGCTCCATCGAACCGCCGGAACGAAGGCGCGACAGCTTCGGCTTGGGTCAGTGCCTCGTGGAAGGTCCAGATCGTGTTGGCATCCGGCACCGGATCGCCGAGCCCGAGCCCGAGGAAGCGGATCAAGGTCAGCCGATCGCGCAGGTAGAACTCGGTGCGCTCGTCGGACAGCGTGTTCTGCGTTTGCAGGATTAGAAGCTCGAACATCAGCTCGTGATCGAAGGGCGGCCTGCCGGCGCGCGAGCGATCCGCCCGCGGCACCGCGCGCTCGAGCTCGGCGCGGAACAGCTCGAAGTCGACCACCGCGGCCATGCGCTCCAGGTCGTCGCCCTTGCGGCTCAACCCCGCAAGCCGCTCCTCCCGGTCGAAGAACCCCGCCTGACGTGTCATCCCCAACTCCCGCCGTGCCCCGCACAGCCAACCATCAAAGCCCACACAGCCAGGTTTTTGGAGCCGTCCAGCTTCGTTGGCATCGGCGCAACGCTGGCTACCGCCGGGGCGCCACACGGTCGCGGCGTCTTGGGCATGGGCTACGCCAGCGGCGGCATCGCCGGGTACTGGTTCATCGCTCGTATCGCTGCGTTCTGAGCCTCAGCGGGGGAGTGCCGCGGTCATGATCCCAATCGCCGCGACCCACGAGCCGGCAACCTTGCAGGCGATGTTGCCGAGGCAACGGCGGAGCGCATCGAACAGACTCCAAAGAAGCAGTGACGCCGTCGCAAGACCCAGCGCGCCGCCGAATGCCGAGAGCGCCGCCTCGCGCGCTGCCAGCGGACGCTCCGCCGCAAGCCCCGCCAGCACCGCTACCGCGACGCCGAGTGGCGGTACGGTGAAGGACGAGAGCCTTGCACCCGCGAAGGCGGCGATCCCGAGGCATGCCGCTGCGACACCGAATACGAGCGTCGGTAGCATCGGCATTGAGACGACGGCGCCTGTCGCCACCGTGAGCGCTGCGGTTGCGGCATGCAGAACCCAGCCATGGCGCACGGTGTCGAGCGGCTGCATGGCGAGAATCACAGCGAACCCGGCGAGCAGCACGGCTTGGCGCGTATCGGCGAGCGGGTGCAGCAGGTTGGCGTAGAAGGGACCCAGATCGCCGAACGCGTCGTGGGCTTGGGCTGGGCACGCCGCGAGCAGCAGCCCCAGTTGGAGCCCAAGCTTTCTCAGCTAAGGGCTCCCAACAGGAAGAACGCCCCGGCTGCCGCGATGACACCGCCGCCGGCGCGCACCGCCAAGGCGCCGTTCGGCGCCTTGGTGAGCATGCCAATGGCTATCCCCGCCAGATGCAGGAGTCCGGTGGCGACGACGAAGCCCACGGCATAGGCGAGCGGGTTGGCGGCGAGCGGCATCTCGGTGCCGTGCGCGTGGCCGTGGAAGATGGCGAACGCGGCGACGATCGCAGCCGCGATCGCTAGCGGTGGCTTTGCGGCCAGCGCGACCATGAGGCCGACGATCAGCGCCGACAGTGCGATACCGAACTCGACCGCCGGCACGTGCACCCCGCCCAGTGCCAGGGCGCCCCCTGCGGCCATGACCAACGGAAAGGCGATCGGCAGAACCCAGATCGCCGGTGGACCGAGAATGGCGCCCCAGAGACCCACGGCAACCATCGCCGCCACATGGTCCCAGCCTAAGATCGGATGAAGGAACCCGGTGACGAGACCGCCGCCGGCTGCGCCGCCCTCGTGCGCCACGGCCGGGCCAGCGAGCAGAAGAAAAGTCGCGATAGCTCGTAGCAACATCTGACGCTCCATCCGACGATAAGGATGCCCTAGTTGCTCTCGAAGCGGTTCGTGGCCGCGAGTTGATGAAGCCACTTGCCGAGCGCAATTAGCTTACCGCCGGCGAAGCCTCGTGCCCAGAGGAAGCCAGCCCCGATCCCAAGCGAGCTGGGCTTGAAGTCGCCGAGCAATGCGCCGCTCCCACCGCCGGCGGCCATTTGCATGTACCAGTACCCACCGAACCCGAAAGCTATTTTCGGCGTGACAGACTGGTTGACGATAAAGTCGAGGCTGAGCTCGGTCTCGGTGCGTCAGTCGGTGGTGTTGTTCATGGCTGTGACCATGATGCCTCGGACCAACGAAGTGCTCGTGCCCATCTCCTAATGAAAGCGCGTTACAGCGACCTGGGTGTCGAAGCTCCAGTAATTGCGGCTAAATTTGATAACGCCCTTGATCTCTTGGTCGCCCGTGGGCGCGATGATTGCCTGCGCGGTCGCAAAGGAGAACTAGTCGTTCTGCAGCTCTTCTCCGCAGGTAAGGGCCGAATTGAACTAGAATATTTCGATACTTTGTCCGCTGGAAAGCCGAGCACACCAGCTCGGCTGGGGCCACTAGCGCCGCCTTGGCCCAAAGCCGATGCCACAAGCGGCCCTCCGAAGGGGCCCGGCTCTGACCTATTGCAGCGTCAGGAGCGCATTCGCGTGCTGGTAGCGCGCCGGTTGGACGATGCCGCAGGTGGCCACCT
>CAYUKE010000422.1:0-2588 GCA_964445185.1 uncultured Geminicoccaceae bacterium | reverse complement strand
GGCTGCCCTGGTACTCGCGCTCCGTCGACTCCACCTACCTCACCGGCAAGCGCGTCTTCGTCTTCGGCGATGCGACCCACGCCATCGCCACCGCTCGCGTCGCGCGCGACGAACTCGGCTTCGACGTCGTCGGCCTTGGCACCTACAGCCGCGAGTACGCGCGCGACGTGCGCGCTGTGGCCGAAGAGTTCAGCCTCGAGGCGCTGATCACGGACGACTATCTTGAGGTCGAGGCGCAGATTGCGGAGCTTCGCCCCGAGCTCGTCCTGGGCACGCAGATGGAGCGGCACACCGCCAAGCGGCTGGGCATTCCCTGTGCCGTGATCTCCGCACCGGTGCATGTGCAGGACTTCCCGGCACGCTACGCGCCGCAGATGGGCTTCGAAGGCGCGAACGTCCTCTTCGACACGTGGGTCCATCCGCTGATGATGGGCCTCGAAGAGCATCTTCTCACCATGTTCCGCGAGGACTTCGAGTTTCACGACGACGCTGGGGCATCCCACCTGGGCCGCGTCCGGCACGCGCCCACACCGCCGCCGACCGAAATCAAACTCGCCTGGACGGAGGACGCCGAACGCGAGCTTCTCAAGATCCCCTTCTTCGTCCGCTCGAAAGCGCGTCGCAACGCGGAGCGGTTCGCCACCGATCGCGGCGTCATGACAATCACGGTCGAGACCTTGTACGATGCGAAATCACACTTCGGCCGCTGACGCCACGCCCGTAAGCGTGGTGGTCATCACCCTCGACAGCCACTTGGCGGGCGCGGTCGAGCGCGCGCGTCGGCGTCTCGCGCTCGACCTTCCGGGCCTCGACCTTAAGCTGCATGTCGCCGCGGAATGGGCAGACGACCCGCCGGCGCTCGAGCGGTGCCGCGCCGACATCCGAAGCGGCGACATCATCCTCGTCGCGATGCTTTTCATGGAGGACCACATCCAGGCGGTGCTGGGCGATCTGCTCGCCCGGCGCGACGCCTGCGACGCGATGGTCGCCTGTATCTCGGCGGGCGAGGTCATTCGCCTCACGCGCATGGGCCGGTTCAGCATGAGCGGCGAGGCTAAGGGCGCGCTCGCCCTGCTCAAGCGGCTGCGCGGCTCGCGCAAATCCGGCAGCAGCGGCGCCAACCAGCTCAAGATGCTGCGCCGCCTCCCCCAGCTGCTCCGGTTCATTCCGGGCACCGCGCAGGACGTTCGTGCCTACTTCCTGACGCTGCAGTACTTTCTCGCCGGCTCGGATACCAACGTCGCCAACCTAGTCCGGTTGCTGGTCGACCGCTATGCGGATGGGCCAAGGCGTCACCTACGCGGCACGCTCAAGCCAGACGCTCCTGCCGAGTATCCCGACACGGGCGTCTACCACCCGCGACTCGAGAGTCGCATCGCGGCCACGCCCGCGAGCCTACCGCGCGCGACCACCGAGGCGCGCGGGCGCGTAGGCCTGCTGGTCATGCGTTCCTACGTGCTCGCCGGCGACACTGAGCACTATGACGGCGTCATTGCGGCGCTGGAAAGTCGGGGCCTGGAGGTCTTGCCAGCGTTCGCGGCCGGCCTCGACGCGCGCCCCGCCGTCGAAGCGTTCTTCGTCGAGAACGGTCGCGCGACGGTCGATGCGATTGTGTCGCTGACCGGCTTCTCGCTGGTCGGCGGACCCGCCTACAACGACGCCGATGCTGCCGCGAGCATGCTCGCCGAATTGGACGTTCCCTACCTTTCGGCCCAAGCGGTCGAATTTCAAACGCTCGACCAGTGGGCGGCCTCCGATCGTGGGCTGATGCCCGTCGAGGCAACCATGATGGTCGCCATTCCCGAGCTCGACGGCGCCACCGGACCGATCGTCTATGGCGGCCGCTCCGGCACCCGTCCGGGTGAGGCGCCACGGAGCATGACCGTCAACTTGGAGCGGGCGGAGATGCTCGCAGCGCGCGTCGATCGGCTGGTGCGCCTGCGACACACGCAGCGGGCGGAACGCAAGGTCGCGGTCGTCCTCTTCAACTTCCCGCCGAATGCCGGCGCGACCGGAACGGCGGCCTACCTCGCTGTCTTCGAGTCGCTACTACATACGCTTCGAGCGCTCGCCGACGAAGGCTACACCGTGGAGGTGCCAGTCGACGTCGACACGCTGCGCCGTCGCGTCCTTGATGGCAACGCCCGCACGTTCGGCACCGACGCCAACCTCTATGCACGTGTGCCGGTCGACGATCACGTCCGCAGCGAGCCCCACCTCGCCGAGATCGAGGGGCAGTGGGGCCCGGCGCCAGGACGCCACAACACCGACGGTGGGTCGCTCTTCGTTCTCGGCGAGCGGTTCGGCAACGTGTTCGTCGGCATCCAGCCCGCGTTCGGCTACGAGGGCGACCCGATGCGGCTCTTGTTCGAGAAGAGCTTCGCGCCGACGCACGCCTTCGCCGCTTTCTACCGTTATCTCAAGGACGGTTTCGGCGCGGATGCGGTGCTCCACTTCGGCATGCATGGCGCGCTCGAGTTCATGCCTGGCAAGCAGGTCGCGCAGACCTCGTCATGCTGGCCTGACCGACTCATCGGCGAGCTTCCGAACATCTATCTCTACTCCGCCAACAACCCCTCCGAGCGCAC
>CAYUKE010000421.1:0-2590 GCA_964445185.1 uncultured Geminicoccaceae bacterium | reverse complement strand
GGTTCGAGGTGTTCCGCGAGCTCGAGCAGTACCGCATGCTGATCTTCGGTGCGCTTCTCGTCTTCATCATGGTCAACCGCCCGCGCGGCCTCTTTGCGCGCCGCGAACCCTCGATCATCCTCAAGGAGCGCAAGGCGATCGGCGCAGACCTCGTCGCCCAGGGAGAGGGCCGATGACGGCCCCGGCCTGGGAGACGGACCCCGTTCTCATGGTCGAGCACCTGACCATGCGCTTCGGCGGTTTGGTCGCGGCGAGCGACATCTCGTTCGTGGCGGGCCGCGGCGAGATCACCGGCGTCATCGGCCCGAACGGCGCCGGCAAGACGACCGTCTTCAACTGCATTACCGGCTTCTACCGGCCGACCGTCGGGCGAATCACGCTCAGGCGTCGCAACGGTCGGACCTACCTGCTGGAGCGCCTACCCGACCACGCCATCGCCCGCACCGCCAAGGTCGCGCGGACTTTCCAGAACATCCGCCTGTTCAGCGGCATGACGCTGCTCGAGAACCTGCTGGTCGCGCAGCACAATGCGTTGATGCGAGCGTCGTTGTTCACCATCGGTGGCGTCCTCGGCCTGCCGCGCTACCGCGAGGGTGAGCGCCGGGCGGTCGACCTGGCCATGGGCTGGCTGGAGCGGATCAACCTGGCGCATCGGGCTGACGACGCCGCGGGCGACCTGCCCTACGGCGACCAGCGGCGCCTCGAGATCGCGCGCGCCATGTGCAGCGAGCCGGAGTTGCTTTGCCTCGACGAGCCCGCCGCCGGGCTCAATCCGCGGGAGAGCCAGGCGCTCAACCAGCTCCTGCTGTCGATCCGCGCCGAAGGCCTGACGTCGCTGCTCCTGATCGAGCACGACATGAGCGTCGTTATGGAGATCTCCGACCATGTCGTCGTCCTCGACCACGGGGAGACGATCGCCGACGGCACGCCCGAGCAGATCCGCAACGACGAGGCCGTCATCGCCGCCTATCTGGGCGTGCCCGATGAGGAGCTCGACGAGATCGAGGAGGCGATCGCCGGATGACGACGCCGCTGCTCCAGGCCAAGGACGTGCACACGTACTACGGCAACATCCAGGCGCTGAAGGGTGTCGACGTCGACGTGCATCCGGGCGAGATCATCGCGATGATCGGCGCCAACGGCGCGGGCAAGTCGACGCTGATGATGACCATCTGCGGCAACCCGCCGCCGCGCCGCGGCCGCATCACCTTCGAGGGCCGCGACATCGCCGGGCTGCAGACGCACCAGATCATGCGTCTATCGATCGCGCAGGCACCGGAGGGAAGGCGGATCTTCCCGCGGATGACCGTCCTCGAAAACCTGCAAATGGGGGCCGAGCTTGCCGGCGTGAAGGACCCCACGCCCGACTTCGCCCGGGTCTTCGAGCTGTTCCCGCGGTTGCAGCAGCGGCTCGACCAACGCGGCGGCACGCTCTCCGGTGGTGAGCAGCAGATGCTGGCGATTGCTCGCGCGCTGATGAGCCGGCCGAAGCTCCTGCTCCTCGACGAACCGTCGCTCGGGCTCGCCCCCTTGGTGGTCAAGCAGATCTTCGATGCGATCAGGAAGCTCAATGAGGACGAGAAGCTCACCGTGTTTCTCGTCGAGCAGAACGCCTACCACGCGCTTCGCTTGGCGCACCGCGCCTATGTCATGGTCAACGGCGAGATCACGATGACCGGCACTGGCCGCGAGCTCCTGGCCACCGAGGAAATCAGGGCTGCCTATCTCGAAGGCGGGCGGCACTAGGAGGGACGGCGTTGGAGACGCACGGATCGCTCACCGCGGTCATCCTGGTTACCGGCGTGCTTGCCGGCGGCGCCGCGTGGCTGACGGGTCGCGCAGTCGCCAATACCTGGCGCTCGCTGTGGCAGCTCGCGCTCTACATCGTGCTGCTGACCGCCTTCACGCGCTTTCTTCACTTTGCGCTGTTCGAGGGGCCGTTGCTTTCCGGCGCTGGCTACCTCGTCGATCTTGCTATTCTCGCCGTCATGGCGGTTACCGGCTTCCGCGTCACCCGCACAAACCAGATGGTGACGCAGTACAATTGGCTCTACGAGAGAGTGGGGCCGCTTTCCTGGCGCGCGCGCGACCATGAGCGGGCGCACGTCGGACCCGACGGCTTGTGATCACCCGATGGAGGGACGCATGAAACAGGTGTTGCTGACTGGTGTTGCCGCCGGCGCGCTCGCGATGACGGCCATGGCGGCGAAAGCGGACATCGTCATCGCCACCGCCGGTCCGATGACCGGCCAGTACGCTTCGTTCGGCGCGCAGATGAAGGCGGGCGCCGAGATGGCGGTGAAGGACCTCAACGAGGCAGGCGGTGTGCTCGGCGAGCAGGTCGTCCTTGAGGTCGGCGATGACGCCTGCGATCCGAAGCAGGCCGTCGCGGTCGCCAACCAGTTCGCGGCCAAAGGCGTCGCGTACGTGGCCGGGCACTTCTGCTCGGGCTCGTCGATCCCGGCGAGCGCGGTCTACGCCGAGGAGGGGCTCATCCAGGTCTCGCCCGCCTCGACCAATCCGAAGTTCACCGACGAGCTCCCCAACCCGGACGGCGGCACCTACCGCGTCTGCGGTCGTGACGACCAGC
>CAYUKE010000420.1:0-2608 GCA_964445185.1 uncultured Geminicoccaceae bacterium | reverse complement strand
AGCGCAGCCATCACGTAAGCGCGTGGTGCCGGGCCGACGTTTGGCTTGCGCCAACGATGTGCTCGCCTTGTCGCGTGCCGGCGGTCCTCTTGGCGATACCGCGGTAGACCGGCGCAAGCCTGGCGCGGCGAAAGCCCCCCTGTGGTTGCTGCCTGCCACGACGGCGGGCGGGAGCGGTGTTGGAGACGACTGCGCAGCGCCACACGCACGCTGCCTCAGCAACGCTCACCGGCGCGATGGCTTCGCCAACGTCTCGAACGCAGTCCCGAACAGTGCGTGTGCGCAAACAGGCTCCTCAATTGCGCCGAGGTCGCGGTACATCGCCTGAGCTTCGACGTTCCAGGGCTTGGATACCCACCAGAGGAAGCTCGCGCCCCGGTCCTTCGCGACCGCGGCCACAGCGGTGAGCAGGTCCCGCGCGATCCCCCGGTGGCGTGCGGGCTGGATGACGAACAGATCGACGACATAGAACCCGCGGGCGGCGAAGGTCGATTCATAAGCCGGATGAAAAGTCGCGTAGCCAACCGGGGTCCGGCCGTCCTCCGCGATCAGGGTTTCCAGCCACGCGGCCTCGCCGATCAGGTCCGCGGTCGCCCGCGCGGCCGTCATCTGCGGCGTCGGCTCGTGGAGCTCGACATTCAAAGCATTGACGAGGCTCGCGAGCATCTCGCCATCGGCGGCTTCCGGCCGGCGAACGCGCACCCCCTCAGTCGCCATGTCACTTGTCGCCGGGACCCGCGACGACGCCCGCATCGTGCAACGCGGCAACGTCATGCTCCGGCAGTCCCAGCACGTCCAGCAGCACCTCATCGGTGTGCTCGCCGAGCATCGGTGCGCGCTTTGCGGGCAGGATATCCACGTCGCCGAAGTATAGCGGCGAACCCGGCATCAAATAGCGGCCGATGTTGGGCTGCTCGACCGTGTCGAAGAGCGGGTTGGCCGTCGAACAATCGGGGTCGAGTTCGACCATCTCGCGGGTCGTACGATAAGGTGCCCAGGTGACCCCGGCCTCGTCGAGGCGGACCCGCACCTCGGCCAGCATGCGCGTCGCGAACCAAGGCTCGAAGATCCGCGCGATCTCGCGGCGCGCTCGGTACCGATTGCCTTCGTCCGAAAAGTCGAGCTTTAGACGCTGTTCCAGCGCTTCGACCTGGTCGCCCAGCTCGGTCGCCTTGAGCAGCGACTGCCACTGCCCTTTGCTGAGCCCGACCACCATCACCTGCTTGCCATCGAGCGTGGCGAAGTCACGGCCGAAGGCGCCGTAGAGGTAGTTGCCGTCGCGCGGTCGATCGACGTCGTTGACCATCACCTCCGCGATCATGCCCAGATGCGAGACCATGGCGAGCGCAACGTCCTTGAGGGCCAAGCGCACCAGCTGGCCCTGACCGGTCAGCCGTCGATGGCGTTCTGCGGCCAAGAGGCCAACGCAGGACATCTGGCCGGCGATGCAGTCCCAGGCCGGCAAGAGGTGATTGACCGGTCGCGGAAAGACGTTGGGGCCGGTCATGTTGGGCAGGCCCACCTGCGGGTTGACAGTGTAGTCGACCTCTGACGTGCCGTCGGCGCGACCCGTCAGGTTGACCATGACGAGGTCCGCGCGCTCCGCCTTCAAACGCTCGTAGTCGAGCCAACCCTTGGCCGGGAAGTTGGTCGTGAATATACCCGCATCGTCGCCCGGTGCAGTGATCAGGCGGGTCAGCAGCTCTTGACCCTCGCGCTTGCGGAAATCCACCGCGATCGATCGCTTGCCCTTGTTGAGACCGGCCCAGAACAGGCTGTGCTCGCCATCGAGCGTCACGGGCCAGCGCGTGAAGTCGAGCCCGCCGCCAATCTGGTCGAAGCGAATGACGTCGGCCCCCATCTGGGCCAGCGTCATCCCGCCGGACGGCATCGCAACAAAGGCCGAGCCTTCGACAATGCGCATCCCGCTCAAAACTCCGGGCATTCTGTCTCTCTCCCGCCAGATCCCGCGGGTCGAGGTTGAACGCGGCGCCCCGGGCATGATCAGCTTGCCGCGGCCGGCGCCCGCCTTCAATATTCCATTTTTGCGAACGGGCGCCGGCCCCGCTTTGCCTCGGCTGGGTCGTCGCCGGCCGCAGCTTGGCCGGCAGGAAGCCGCCGAGGGCGTCAGCCGGGCCGTCGCCTGGGCGGGCCTGTCTCCAACACCGGCTCCGGCTCGGCGGTCTCGGGCGCAACCTCAACGCGCTCGAGGCAGTCCAGGACCCACACGTCGAACCGCACGTGCTCAAGAGCAGAAAGCGCCGGGCTCGACGCGAACATCCAGCCCCTGAAGGCCTCCTCGCGCCGGCGTTGCGGCGGCAGATCGTCGATCTCCAGGTAGACGGCGCTCTCTGGTGATTCGGTTGGTGGGGCCTCATAGCAGGCCCGCGGCGTGATCATCAGGCTGCCGAAGGCAATCGTTTCGCCCACGACGACGTCGAAGGTCGAGACCCGCGCCGTCTGCTTGTCGAGCCCCTGCAGTCGCGCGATGTCGCGCGGCAGGTCGACGTCGGCCCACGCCGGCACGGCCAGCATGGCGAGCAGCGCGATGATGCGTGTGCGCACGCTCAGCCTTCTTCGTCGCCCGAGAACACGAACCGACCGATGA
>CAYUKE010000419.1:0-2609 GCA_964445185.1 uncultured Geminicoccaceae bacterium | reverse complement strand
AAGGTGAACCCCAATGGCGGGGCCATCGCGCTCGGCCATCCGGTCGGCTCCTCCGGCACTCGGGTCCTCGTGACGCTTCTCCACGAGATGCAGAAGCGCGACTCGAAGAAGGGTCTCGCCACGCTTTGCATCGGTGGCGGCATGGGCATTGCCATGTGCGTCGAGCGCTAAGCGCGTAACGGTCGTGCGAGAAGGCCGCGTCCCTCGGGGCGCGGCCTTTTTCGTGAGGTCGGCGGAACCACGGAGACCGCGATGAGCCCGTTGGCTTGGCGAATGGCGATGGACATGTGGCGTCTGCAGCTCGAGATGACGCGGCTGGCGTTCGGCGCCCCGTTCGTCATCAGCATGCGGATGGCCAAAGCTGCCCAAGACGCCGGCAAGCCCGGCTTCCTCACCGATCCGGAGTGGCAGCGCATGGTCAACGAGAAGGTCGCCGCCGGTTGGGATGCGCAGCGCGTGCTGACCACGCATTGGTGGCGCGTCGGCGCGCAAGCCGGTGACCCGAAGGTCGCACGGCACGCGCTCAGCCCCTTCCGCCGTCGCGTCGACGCGAACGTCAAGCGGCTCGCGCGCTGAGGTCGGCTAGGTGAGTGCGTGCGCGCCGAGATTGCGTTCGAGGTCGTGGCGCACCGTATGCAGATGGAGCGGCTGGTTGCGTAGGCTCGCGAACTCGATGACGAAGCCGTCGCCGTGCAGCCGGTAATAGAGCATTTCGCCCGGTCGGTCTGAACCGGCCCAGGCGAAGTGGGTGGCCGCTCGATCGACGGCCGCGAGCCGGGCGCGTTGATCGGCGGCAAGCGGTGCCGCCAGGTGGTCGACCGCGTAGACTTCGATTAACCGCTCGATGAGATCGGTCTGCGCGGGCGCCAGCTCCGCGAGCGGGACGCCCTCACGCGCCGATCCGAACCGGGCTTCGCGACGGGCGGTCGCGAGAATGTTGCCGAATGCCGTTTCCGCGATCAGCGCGCGGCGGCGGTTGTTCGGTGTCAGGTCGGCGTAGATCATCCGCGCCAGATCCTCCTCCTCGACGAGGGCGACCAGGCCGGCATGGCTGCCCGACGCCACGACGTTCGGATCCGACGAGAACGAAGACGGCGTGACCGAGACGACCTCGTCATCGACCAGCGTGTAGCTCAGGCTCAGATGATGCCCTTCGACGCGCCAGCCCCAGTCCGCATCGTCCGCCGGCGGTCCGAACACCGCGAACGAGAACCGTTCCCGGTTGCGGTCGGAAGGGCCGCGTCCCTGCTCACGCAGAACGTCCTGCAGAACCATCACACGTTCGGCCTTGCGCATGCCGTCGGCGCTGAGGCCGGTGGCCAACAGGTCCAGCGCGAGCCCCTTCTGCGTCGCATCCATGCGCTCGAGCGGCAGGCCCGGCTTGGCGCCGGTGCCCATGAAGTTCCAGCGTCGACGCACCCCATCGTCGAAACCGAAGCACGCCGCGCCGGCGGCGCGGGTGCCAAGCGCCTCAAGGAACGCAAGCGCCCGCTGGCGCATCTCGCCGCCGACACGAGCCTGGGCGCGAGCCCCACGCGCAACCGCCAAGCTCGCCATCGCTGTCGCGCTAGCCAGCAATCCGCGTCGACCCAAACCCGTCATGACGATGCGCTCCCAGATGCCGACATCAGGGAGGTGGCGATGGCGGGTCGGCACGCAAGGCGCGTGCGATCACGCGCGCGCGACCACTCAGCAGGCGGAGCGGCCGACGCTTACCGAAAGGTCTGGCGAACGGAGCGCTTCTTGGCCTAGCCCTCGGCTTCGAGGCCGACGTCGTCGATCGCCTGCTGGCAGGCCGGCTCAAGGCCATCGCGGTTGTCGAGCAAGCACTGGGCGATCCGACCCTCGCCGGGTTCGATTTCCGCGCAGGTGGAGTCGATGTCGGCCCGGCACATGGTGGCGACGTAAGAAATGGCCTCGACGACGCGTTCGAGCTGTACCATCCCGTCGTAGAGGGCGTTGACGCACCCGCTGCTGAGCTTGTCTTCGTGCGCGAAGAAGCACGCGAGCAGCCGACCCTCGCCCGGCGTGACCTCACTGCAGTAGCTGTCGATCTCGCTCTGGCACGCGTTGGTCACCATGTCGGCGATGCTCTCCTGCGCCGAAGCGCTCGCCATCCCGATCGCCAAGACACCCGCCGCCAACAAGCCCGTTCGCATCTGCTCGTCTGCCTATTCAGCTCAACCCAGAGGGTCCTAGACGGGGAAACAGCCTGCGGCAATCCGCTACATGCGACCGACCTAATGCGAATCGCGATGCCCGCGGCATGTTCGTAAGTTGGCGGTTGAACCAAGCTGTTGGATGGGAGGCATGCATGGCTGGACGAGTGGCGTTGGTCACCGGTGGAACGCGTGGCATCGGCGAGGCGATCTCGATCGCCCTTAAGGACGCCGGCTACACCGTTGCCGCGAACTATGGCGGGAACGACGAGAAGGCGAATGCGTTCAACGCCGCGACGGGGATCCCCGTCTACAAGTTCGACGTCGGCGATTTCGCTGCCTGCCAGGAGGGCGTCGCCAAGGTCGAGGCCGAGGTCGGCCCGATCGATGTGCTTGTCAACAACGCCGGCATCACCCGCGACGCGCCGTTCCACCGCATGTCGGCGGCGC
>CAYUKE010000418.1:0-2627 GCA_964445185.1 uncultured Geminicoccaceae bacterium | reverse complement strand
CGACGCCGATCCACATACAAGCGAAGCGGAATTGGGGTCCAGTCGCCAACAAGCGGCTTTGATCGCACAGCATGAGGGCCGTCCTGCGGGGCGGCCCTGTTGCGTTCGGCGCAGCCGCGACCTTGCGCCACGGCAACCGCTTGCGCTGGATCAGGGCGGCGGGACCAATGTGGCGATTTCTTTCGCGCGCGCAGCGCGTTTCGTTGTCGCCAACGCGGCGAGCGAACCTCGGACCATGCAGGGAGACCCGACTATGCCGGCCCGGCGGCGTACCGTCCTTTGAGTGCCATGTTCCAGGTTCGTCTCCATGGTCGCGGTGGTCAGGGCGTCGTCACCGCGGCAGAGATGCTCTCCGTCGCGGCCTTCCTCGAAGGTCGCCACGCCCAAGCGTTCCCGAGCTTCGGCTCGGAGCGGATGGGCGCGCCCGTCGTCTCCTTCTGCCGTATTGCCGACATGCCGATCCGTCTCCGCGAGCCGATCCAGGAGCCCGACGCCGTCATCGTCCAGGACGTCACGTTGTTGGGGTCGGTGCCGGTGTTCCAGGGGCTCAAGCCGAAGGGCTACGTCCTCGTCAATTCGGCGAAGACGCTGCCAGAGCTCGGTCTCGCCGACGCGTTCGCCAAGCTGCCCGAGGGCCACGTCCAGGTGGTGCCGGCGACCGAGCTTGCCGTCCGCCACGTCGGCCGGCCGGTGCCGAACGCGGCGCTCCTGGGGGCCTTTGCCGCGGTCTCCGGCACGCTCAACTTCGCCTCGGTCGAGGCTGCCATTCGCCACAAGTTCGAAGGCGCCGTCGGCGACGGCAACGTCACCGCCGCGCGGGCCGCGTTCGACGCCCTCGCCGTGCCCGCCTGAGGAGGGGCCATGCTGAAGCAGGTCGAAGGCAGCCGCGCCGTCGCCGAGGCGGTGGCGCTGTGCCGCCCGGAGGTCATCTGCGCCTACCCGATCACGCCACAGACCCACATCGTCGAGGCGTGCGGTGAGTTCGTCCGCACCGGCCAGCTCGAGAATTGCGACTACATCAACGTCGAGAGCGAGTTCGCGGCGCTGTCGGTGGCGATCGGCGCCTCCGCTGCTGGTGCTCGGTCCTACACCGCAACAGCGAGCCAGGGCCTCCTGTTCATGGCCGAGGCTGTCTACAACGCCGCCGGCCTGGGCCTGCCGATCGTCATGACCCTCGGCAACCGCGCCATCGGCGCGCCGATCAACATCTGGAACGACCACAGCGACGCGATGTCGATGCGGGACGCCGGGTGGATCATGCTGTTCGCCGAGACCAACCAGGAGGCGCTCGACCTCCACATCCAGGCCTTTCGCCTGGCCGAGCAGCTGTCCTGCCCGGTCATGGTCTGCATGGACGGCTTCATCCTGACCCACGCCTACGAGCGGCTCGACATCCCCGAGCAGGCCGCTGTCGATGCGTTCCTGCCGCCGTTCGTCCCGCGCCAGGTGCTCGACCCGGCCGCCCCGTACTCGATCGGCGCGATGGTGGGCCCCGAAGCGTTCACCGAGGTCCGCTACCTCGCGCACGACAAACAGCTCCAGGCGCTCGAGGTCATCCCCGAGATCCACGAGGCGTTCAAGGAGCAATTCGGCCGCGATTCGGGCGGCTTGTTCCACGCCTATCACTGCGACGACGCGGCGACGATCGTCGTCACCATGGGCTCGCTCGCCGGCACGTTGAAGGACGCGGTCGACGAGCTCCGTCAGGAGGGCCCGCACGTCGGCGTGCTGACCCTCTCCTGTTACCGACCCTTTCCGCAGGCCGAGCTGCGCCAGGCGCTGGCCAAGGCGCGCCGCGTCATCGTCGTCGAGAAGGCCGTGGCGCCGGGCTTCGGCGGCATCGTCTCAACCGACCTGCGGATGGCGCTGCAGGGCGTCGACTGCCACGTCAAGACGGTCATTGCCGGCCTCGGCGGTCGCCCGATCACCTCGCCAGCGCTGCAGTCGATGCTGCGCCGCGCCCTCAAGGGTGAGCTCGCCGACCTTCACTTCCTTGAGCTCAACCGCGGCATGGTCGACCGCGAGCAGGCCCGCCAGCGCCGCGGCATCAAGACCGGGCCGACTGCCGAGAACCTCCTCAAGGACGTCGCCATCCACGGCGCCCCCGACTGAGAGACACGATGGAAGAGACGACGCCCCAAGACCTCTCCGAACAGCAGAAGGTGAAGTTCTACCAGAAGGGCACGTTCACCGTCGGCAACCGGCTCGTCGATCCGGCGACCCGCGGAGTCCAAGCGAGCGAGGCGCGCTCGAACGCGATCACCTCCGGCCATCGGGCGTGTCAAGGTTGCGGCGAGGCGCTGGGCGCCCGCTACGCGCTGGACGCCGCGATGCGTGCGGTCGACAACCAGCTCATCGCCGTGAACGCCACCGGCTGCCTCGAGGTCTTCTCGACGCCTTACCCCGAGACCTCGTGGCAGCTGCCCTGGATGCACTCGCTCTTCGGCAATGCGCCGGCGGTCGCCACCGGCGTCGCCGCGGCGATGCGCGTCAAGGGCCGCAAGAACGTTCGGGTCGTCGCCCAGGGCGGTGACGGCGGCACCACCGACATCGGCTTCGGCTGCCTCTCCGGGATGTTCGAGCGCAACGACGACGTGCTCTACATCTGCTACGACAACGAAGCCTAT
>CAYUKE010000417.1:0-2641 GCA_964445185.1 uncultured Geminicoccaceae bacterium | reverse complement strand
CGCTGCGCACGAAGCCCGTTTCGGTGCTCTTGGAGAGCACCAGAAAGGGCTCCTGGTCAATGTCGAGCGTCACGGTCGGTGTATTCGTGGTCGCAAAGAGCGACGGAAACGCATCGCCGGGGATCCCTAGAACGGCGGACGCCGAGTTCGTTATCGGGTCCCCTGCATCCATTTGCGCCTGAGTGACCGAGCCCGTGCCGCGCATGACCCAGGTTTCGCCTGGGCTAAGGACGCCATCCTCGCCAACGTCGCCGCGCAGCAGCTCGAGATCGAAATCGTCGGACTCGTCGTTCGGCGTGCCGTTATCGTCTCGCGCTTCGATGATCTCAAGGGTGACGTTGCCGGTGTTCGTGAGGCGATAAGTGAACGGGATATCCTCGTCCGCACTGTCAATAGCGCCAACCCGCGTGGATTTGGTCAATTCCGCCGAGGGGGTGCGGTCGATCTCGATCGATGTCGATTGGTCAAACGTTGCGGTGATCGTTTGATCGTCCCGAACGTACGATCCATCGACACGCACGAGATTGGTCAGCCGCTGGTCGACGCCTTCGCTGATATCGTCGATGGTCGCCTGGGTGATGGAGCCGGTGCCTTGCAGGATCCAAACTTCGTCGGGCCCGAGAATGCCGTCGTTGCCCACGTCGCCGCTCACCAGCGTCGGCGTAAAGTCGTCGGTCAGGTCGTCGGGCGTGCCGTTATCGTCAATGATATTCTCGAGGTCGATATCGATGTTCGTGGAATTGCTGAGGTTTGAGATCTCATAATCGTAGCGGATATTATCCGTCGGCTCGGAGATCGACGCGACGGGTGAGCTTTTGGTGACGGCGTGCAGTGGGAAATCGGACTGCGTGCCGTTCCTGACCGTCGACGTCCCGAAGATGGAGCCGAAGAGCCCGCTCCCTTCGGCCGACGCGCCCCAAGAGAGATCAAAGGAGGCGCCGAGGGCCAGGTCGTCCTCGGTCACTTCGTAGCGGAGGCTGAAATCCCAAGTTTCACCGGGGTCGATGAAGCCATCATCGTCGTCATCGCCGCCCAAGAGCTCCGCGATCGAATAGGGGAAGCTCGTACCACCGAGAAACGAGTTGAACTGCAACTCGATCCCCCCGAAGACCGTCATCTCGAACCGGACATCGATGTCCTGTCCGGGGGCTGAGGCGAAAGCGGGATCGGAGGTTTCGACGACGGACAGTTCGGCAACCGGGCGCGGGGTGAGCCTCGGGCCGTTGGCCGTCTCCACCCAGTCGAACTCAAAGAGTTGCGCGGGTTCGTCCGTGTCCGCGTTGCCGAACGTGTACCGCGCATTGATCCCGAAATCTTGCACGTCATCGTAGGCAGCTTCACTCAGACGGAAGAAGTCGTTCACATCCTCAAGGCTGTCGCCCGCGTACGTAACCGTCTCGCCATCGGTTTCGACTGTGACGCCGTCTATGGCGGACACCCAGTCGAGCGACTCTGCCGTCCAGTCGTACCCGCCGAAATATTGGACCGAGGCATTGAAAGTGCTGAAGTTCGCCGCGTAGACCTGGAGGGGCGTGCCCACCGCTTCGTCCTCGGCATGGGTGACAAGCGTCGGAACGATGCTGCCCCCCTCGGCGGTGAACTTCACGAGATCCCGGGTTATCTGATCGGCAGTGCGTTGGGTGGCGATCACGCCGGTCCGTTCGATGCCAAACCCGCCACCGGCATCGCCCGCATCATAGGGATCGCGCACGAGCGCCGTCATATTGGCGCCGAGCTCGCCACCGTCTGGCGTGATCGGCCGTGCAAGGACGATCTCACGGAAATACCCGTCAACCGCAGATCCGCTCGCACCCGCCCGCGCTTGGTGGCTCACGCCGTTGCCAAGCTCATAGACGAGGCCCCGCTGCGGATCTGTCACATCACTGACGCTCAGGCCGAGATTGGCCGCAAGGGACCGGCCGATCGCGTTGCCCGTCGGGCCGTCATCGCCGACCCCTCGCAGATTGAGCGCCATGATCGGCTCAACCTCGGCGGCCCGCCGTGCGCCTAGAGACAGTTCCTCGGTGATCAGGTCGGTGAGTGTCTGCAACGCGTCCATCTTGTCACTCTCAGATCGAATTTGCCGGACTCGGAAGCTCAGATTTTTTCGGGCAAATCCGGCTACGAATTCAGCCGGACTATGCATTTCAAGGTGCTGTTTAATGTCCCGTTGAACGTCGGGGGTCGCCGTTGCCGTCAACGCGATGCAGGGCGGGTTTCCCAGCGCTTTACGTGCGTCGCCAAGACGCATGTAGTCAGGACGGAAATCGTGGCCCCACTGTGAGAGGCAGTGAGCTTCATCGATTGCAAACAGGCTGATGTCGTCTTTTGGCAGCGCATTCAGAAAGGATTTGGAGCGGAAACGTTCCGGTGCGACGTAAACAAGCTTCAGGCTGCGACTTCGCATCGCATCCAAAGTGGCTCTCTGCTCTTCCAGAGTCTGCGAACTGTTCAACAGGCCGGCGGGTAAACCGCGCGACAGCAGGGCATCGACCTGATCTTTCATCAGGGCGATCAGGGGAGAGACCACCAGAGTAACCCCCGGCAGCAGCAGCGCCAGCAACTGAAAACAAAGGCTTTTGCCGCCACCGGTCGGCATCACGACAAGCGTATCTTTATGTTCGAGCACTGCATGTATGAC
>CAYUKE010000416.1:0-2653 GCA_964445185.1 uncultured Geminicoccaceae bacterium | reverse complement strand
GTCGAGGGGTGCGCCGTCGAGCGACAGCGTCCCGGCGGTCGGCCGGATCAGGCCGGCAAGACAGCGGATTAGGGTAGATTTGCCGGCGCCATTCTCGCCGAGCAGGCCCAACACTTCGCCGGAGCGCACCCGCAGGTCCACCGACGCCAGGACCTCGCGACGGCCGAAGCGGTGCCCAACGCCTGCCGCGGCGATGCTCGGCGGCGCCGGCACGGTTGATCCTGGCTCGTCACACTCACGCGAGTGCATCGCGGCGCCACCCCAAACAGGCGTCGCCGCGGCGGACATCCGCTCCCTCGGCAACTCCCGACCGCGGGATGGGCGACCTCGGCGGCAGGTCTCCTGGCTCGTGGATCGTCGCCCGTTCCGTGCCTTCCCAGGCCCGAGGACCCAGTGGCGTGGTTCGGAGGGCTACCCACTCACAGTTGCGGGTACAGCTGCCGACTTGGGCCCAGAAGGCCGCACGGCATTCCCTTTTCACCCCTCGCGGGGCACCGCCAGCAACGACGCTACGCCAGTTTCGAAGCGAGGCAAGGTTACGCGCGTCGTGCTTCCGTCCATAAGCGGTCGGGAAACTGCTTATTTGCTTCCGTGACGTTGGTCGCGCTCCTGCCGTGGGTGTAGTCGCCCGGCCGACGCCTTGCTGCACGAGTGCGGTTTTGGTTGATTCGCGGGTCGGTCGCGCAGCAACGTGCCTGTCGGCCGCGCGCCTAAGAGATCGTGCTGGTCGGAAATTGAAGGGAACGTCGTGCAGGCCGCTTCCGGGATCGTCATGGATCGCCAATGTCCGGCGTCGCACGCTTGGCGGCATGAGGCCGCCGAAGAGGCGCCCGAGCGGGAAGCCATGGGCCGGCTCTGGACGCCGCCGGTGCCGGCGCAGCTGTTGGACAGCTTCGTCGAGCTGGACCCCAGCGCAACCCGCCTGCTCTGGGCAGCTTGGTGCGTGCCGCCCCGCTACCGCCTGAGCCCGGCGCTCTGGCGTAAGGAGGCTAGGATCGCGAGTATCGTCGCGCTCAAAGCCAAGCTCCGTCGTCTCGTCCAAGCAGACCTCACGGGCTGGCGTGATGTGCGCGGACGGGGCCTTGTGTTCGACGGACAGACGTGGCGGCCGCGGCCGTATGGGCAGGCGTCGTTTTGGGAGCTGCGGCTCACGCCTGTGGGCGAGAGCCGCGTACGTCAGTCGTTGCAACATCCAGACTGAGACTCCAGCGCGGCGCGATCGTCCTCCGAGCAGGATCCTCGCGGCGCGTAGCCCGGTTGCGAGCGTTGGCGTCGGGCTCGTTGCAGTACCGACGCGGGCTGCAGACGAGGGCACTAGGACCATCAACGTCGGGCGCTCAATCAGGTAACGGGCCGCCATCCATGACGAGGAGGAGCCGGACATCGGCCGTCCCCGCGATTGGCGGCGAGCGGTGCACCACCGGCATTGCGCTCGGGTGGCGGCGGCCCGGCAGGACGACGATATCGCCCGTCCTGACCGACCAAGCCGTCGCCGTCGTCGCCGGCACATCGCCCGCCAACACGGGCGCCGCCTCCGGCATGGGCAAAATCTGTGTGCCGGGTCCGAGGTAGGTGCAGAGAAGCCGAAGCTTGACGTTGTCCGCGTGCCAGCGGCGGCAGGCGTCGCCCGCGATCCGCTCCACGCGGACGCGCGCGACGGAGGTTTCGGCAAGCGCCAGAAAACGTGCGAGCTGAGCCTGGAGATCGGCGATGAAGGCTGGCGAGTCGTCGAATACCTGACTGAGTTCGGCGCCGAGGCGCTCGGCCGTGCCCTGCAGCACGATGCGGAGATTGTCCTCGCCCGCGAGCGCCCGGACCTCGCGCTGAAGAGCGGGCGGCAAGGTTCGCCGCTGGACGACGAGATCGCCGTCCGTCGCTTGGACCAGGTCCATCAGGCTGCATCCTCGCTGCTCGTGCGCCAGCGCGGAAAAGGATCGGCCAGGTCGAGCCAAGTTTCTGGGTCTGCCGCCTGCTCGGCCTCGGTGAGCAGGCATGCGCTGAGCGCGCGGTCGAGCGCGTCACGGTCGAGGCCGATGCCGATGAAAACGAGCTCCTGGCGTCGGTCGCCCCAGACCTTGTCCCAGCGGTCGGCGATCATGCGGCGCCAGGCGCGATCTTCGGGCCAGCGCTCCTTGGGTATGGCGGCCCACCAGTGGCCCGCGGGGCGATGCTGCCGCACGGCACCCGCCATCGACATCTCGCCGACCCACTCGGGCCGCGAGGCGATCCAGAAGAAGCCTTTGGCGCGGACGACCCCAGGCCAGTCGCCGTCGTTGAAGAACCGGTGCACGCGTTCCGGGTGAAAGGGCGTCCGCGCGCGGAAGACGAAGCTGGAGATGCCGTATTCCTCGGTTTCGGGGACGTGATCGGCGAAGCCATAGAGCTCCTGGAACCAGCCTGGGTTCTTCTGTGCCTCGGCGAAGTCGAAGCGACCGGTATCAAGTACTTCGGCGAGCGGTAGGTTGGCGTTCACCGCCTGCAGAACCCGCGCGCGCGGGTTCAGGGCGTGGATGACGCCGCGCACCTGCTCGAGCGTGCGGCCGTCGACGAGATCGGTCTTGTTCACGATGACGACGTCGGCGAACTCGATCTGGTCGACCAGGAGATCGACCACCGTCCGCGCGTCCACTTCCCCAAGGCTCTCGCCGCGGTC
>CAYUKE010000415.1:0-2663 GCA_964445185.1 uncultured Geminicoccaceae bacterium | reverse complement strand
GCCACCGCCGCCGCGTCCCCGATCTCAAGCGGCGAGACGCCATGCCGGCGCGCGGTGATGAAGCACGCCACGACGACGCCCAGGAGCCCGCCGTGAAAGGCCATGCCGCCCTGCCAAAGCGCGAAGATCTCGAGCGGGTGACTGAAGTAATAGCTCGGATTGTAGAATAGGACGAAGCCGAGACGCCCACCGATGACCACGCCAAGCGTTGCATAGAAAAGAAAGTCGTCGATCGCCTCGGCGTCGAGGCGCCACCCGGGACGTCCAATCAGCCAGCGCACATAGCGCCAGCCCAGCAGCAGGCCGGCGATGTAGGCGAGCGCATACCAACGTATGGCGAGCGGTCCGAGCTGAACGGCGATGGGATCGATGATGGGGAACGGAATGGCGAGCACAGGTGCGGTTCCGGGGAGCGTGCAGCGCCCGAGGCTTAGGCGTGCCGAGGCGGCGCATCAAGCGGCGGACGGTTGCGCGGCCCGTCGTTACCGCCATATCACAAGGCGGTGTACGCGAATGGAGGCCCCATGCAGTCACGCAACCCGATGCTCGACGACCTCGCTCGTGTCGCGAGTGGTGCGATGACAACGCTCGGCGGCGTCCGCGAGGAAATCGAGAACCGCTTCCGCGAGCGTGCGGAACGCTTCGCCGCCGACCTGGAACTGGTCACCCGCGAGGAGTACGAGGCGGTACGCGCGATGGCGCAAAAGGCCCGCGAGGAGCACGAGGTCCTGCTGACGCGCCTGGGTGAGCTTGAGGCACGCGTCGCCGAGCTCGAAAGCGCCGGTGAGGGCAGCCGCCCGACCACCCGGCGCCGGAGCGCCAAGAAAGCGGGCGAGGAGGGCGAAGACGAGGCCTGAACTACGCCGCCCGGTTGCACCGGTCCTGGGCGGCTGGCAGTCTCGAACCCGCGGCGGTCGTCGCCGCCTCCCCCTCTTTCGAGGAGAGCATGACTTCGCTCCCGCTTGAGCCGTCTGACAGCGCCGTCAACCCGCTCGATCTGATCGAGCAGATCGCCATCGCCAACGACTGGGATTATCAGCGCCAGGCTGACGACGAGCTGGCTGCCATCCTTGCCGGGCAATGGTGCAATTATCGCGTCTGGTTTACTTGGCACTTCGAGATGGGGGTGCTGCACCTCGGCTGCGCGCTCGACGTCAAGGTGCCGGCGGCAAAGCGGACGGGCCTGTACCAACTACTGGCGCTTGCGAACGAGAAGCTCTGGCTCGGGCATTTCGATCTGTGGTCCGAGGAAAAGGTGCCGGTGTTCCGCCATGCGGTGCTGGTGCGCGACGGCGCGCCGATCAGCGTCGAGCTGTTGGAGGACCTGACCGAGATCGCGCTCGGCGAGTGCGAGCGCTTTTTTCCGGCGTTTCAGTTTCATCTCTGGGGCGGCAAGGCGCCGCGGGACGCGCTCGCCGCGGCGCTTCTCGAAACCGAAGGCGAAGCATGACCGGCGTGCGCGGGCCGATCTGTCTGATCGGCTGCGGCAAGATGGGCGCGGCGCTGGCCGACGGCTGGCTCGCTGCCGGCCTCGAGCCGGCGGACCTCACTATCGTCGAGCCCAACCCGCCCTTGCGCGAGAGCTGGCACGCGCGCGGCACACGCACGGCGGCTTCGCCACAGGAGCTTGACGCTGCGACGGCCGACGCGACTCTCGTGCTCGCCGTCAAGCCACAGGCGATGCCAGAAGCCCTCGCTGCCGTGGTTGCGCATCCGGTCGCGCCGGCGATGGTCATCTCCGTCGCCGCCGGCGTGACCATCGCCACTCTCGAGGCCGCCTTCGGGGTTGGCACGCCGATCGTGCGCACGATGCCGAACACGCCCGCCGCGGTCGGGCGGGGGACCACCGCGCTCGTGGCGAACGCCGCGGCGTCGCCCGCAAGCCGCGAACGGGCGACGGCGCTCATGGGCGCGGTCGGGACGACCGTCTGGTTGACGCGCGAGACCGACATGCATGCCGTCACCGCGCTGTCCGGCAGCGGCCCAGCCTACGTCTTTCGGCTGGTCGAGGCGCTGACGGAAGGCGGCGTCAGCCTAGGTCTCGAGCGGACGGTCGCTGAACAGCTCGCCCGGGCGACGGTGAGTGGTGCCGGCGCCCTGTTGGAGGCGACCGACCAGCCAGCAGCAACGCTCCGCGAGAACGTGACCAGCCCTGGGGGCACCACCGCGGCCGCGTTGGAGCATCTGATGACCGAAGACGCGCTCGGCCGCCTGATCGCACGCGCGATGGTTGCCGCCGCCGAACAGTCGGCGCGGCTCGGCGGCGCGACGCTCGAGCCCGCTCGACCCCCTGCGAGGGAGCACTCGTGAGCGAGGATCCGACACCGGAGACCGACCTGCTCGGCGCTGCGCTGACGCTAATTGAGCGGGACGGCTGGCGACGCTATAGCGCCCTCGCGCTTGCCCAGGCCACGGGCGCCAACCTTGCTGAAGTCTGCCTCCAGCTCGGCGACCGCCGCGCCGTCCTCGCCGCACTGGGCCATCGCGCGAACGCCGCCATGGTGCATATTGGCGTCGACGAGCTGGGCGAGTTGGATGCCCGCGAGCGCGTTTTCGAGCTACTGATGCGGCGCTTCGAGGCGCTGCGACCGGCGCGACCGGCGCTGGCCGCCCTGCGCCGCGAGCTGGCGGCCGACGCGCTGCTCCAGGCGCTGGGGAACCTG
>CAYUKE010000414.1:0-2664 GCA_964445185.1 uncultured Geminicoccaceae bacterium | reverse complement strand
CGAGCACTGGGACGCGTTTCGCGGCGACGGCTATCTCTGGTGGCTCGTCAACGAGATCGCGATGGACGCCTTCATGGTCCGTGCCCGCGCCGCCCAACCCTGAGGACATCCGAGCCAACGCCCTTGCCTGCGTGGCGGCCGCATCAACGCCGCAGCCCCGCCTTCAGCTGCTTACCCACGAAGTCCCAGTAGACGCGCAGCCGCGCCGCAAGATGTCCACCTTCCGGACAGTGTGGATCCGCATCCGAAACGACCGTCGCCGCGTCAAAGCCTGACCCCGCTCGGAAGCTTGCAACTTTGTCATGCAGAACCGAAAAAGTACCGCAAGGCGGGGTCGCTCTTCGGCGCCGATCCACACACTAGGCGGACCGTCGGCCTCCGGCGTCGCGTGTTAGCCGGCGGCTGCATCCGCCCCGTCGCCGACCCCTTGCGCCAGCGACGCCTCGAGGAACGGATCGAGGTCGCCGTCGAGAACGGCCTGCGCATTGCCGGTCTCGACGTTGGTCCGCAGGTCCTTGACCATCTTGTAGGGGTGCAGGACGTAGGAGCGGATCTGGTGGCCCCAGCCGATGTCGGTCTTGCCCGCCTGCTCGACTTCGGCTTGCTCGCGCCGCTTCTGCAGCTCGAGCTCGTAGAGCTTGGCCCTGAGCATGTCCATCGCTTGGGCGCGGTTCTTGTGCTGCGAGCGATCGTTCTGGCACTGGGCGACGACGCCTGTCGGCAGGTGCACGATGCGCACCGCGCTGTCGGTCCGATTGACGTGCTGGCCGCCGGCACCTGAGGCGCGATACGTGTCGATCCGGAGGTCCTTGTCCTCGATCTCGACTTGGATGCTGTCGTCGATCACGGGCGACACATAGACCGAGGCGAAGCTCGTCTGCCGCCGCGCCTGGCTGTCGAAGGGCGAGATGCGAACGAGGCGGTGGACGCCATTCTCGGTCTTGAGCCAGCCATAGGCATTGGCGCCGACGACCTTGACCGTGACGGACTTGAGGCCAGCCTCTTCGCCGGCCGTCTCCTCGATCCACTCGAGCTTGTAGCCCTTGGCCTCCGCCCAGCGCGTGTACATGCGCAAGAGCATCTCCGCCCAATCCTGGCTTTCGGTGCCGCCGGCGCCGGCGTTGATCTCGAGAAACCCGTCGAGGTGATCGGCCTCGCCAGCGAGCAGGCTTTCCAACTGCAGGCGCCGAGCGACGATGCCTAGATGTTCGAGCTCGGCGGTGGCTTCGGCGAGGGTCTCGGCCTCACCCTCGGCCTCGGCCAGCGCGGCCAGCTCCACGGTGTCGTCCAGCGCCCGTTCGAGGTCGCGTTGACGGTCGACGGCGTCCGCAAGCTGCTGGCGCTCGCGCATCAGCTTCTGCGCGCGGTCGGGATCGTCCCAGAGCTTGGGGTCCTCGCTGAGCGCGTTCAGCTCATCGAGACGGCGCAGGGCCTCGTCCCAGTTAAAGACGCCTCCGAAGAAGAGCGGTGGCCTGACGAATCTCCTCAGCCTTGGCGTCGAACTCGGCACCCATGTCGTCTCTCCTCGACCCTACGCGTCATCGTGGAGGGGGCTGTTGCCCGCACCGCGGCCTCGCGTCAAGCGCGTGAACCTGGAAGGCGTCAGTAGAGGCCGCCGGCGGAGACCCCGACGCTGGCGCCGCTCCGCGCGTTCGGTGCCTCGAGGGTGCTGCGCTCGCTGGCGTAACCGCCGGCAAAAGCGTAGCCCGAGCCGGGCTCGGTGCCGGCGACGAACGCTTCCAGGATCCGGTTGTCGCCGCTGCCGACGGTCATCAGCCTGAGGCCTGGCGGCACGCGGAAGGGGCGCACCGGGCTCTCCGCGAGCGCGGCTTCCATGACGTCGATCCAAATCGGCAGCGCGATGCTCGCGCCGGTCGCCTCGCGGCCGAGCGACCGCGGCTGGTCGAAGCCGACATAGACGCCAACGACGAGGTCCGGGCTGAAGCCTACAAACCAAGTGTCCTTGGCGTCGTTGGTGGTTCCGGTCTTGCCGGCGAGCGGTCGACCGAGCCGCGCCGCTCGAACGCCGGTCCCGCGTTGGATCACACCCTGCATCATCGAGACGACCTGGTAGGTCTGGCGAGGATCTGCGAGCTGCTCGCGCAGGTCGGGGATCGCCGGCGGCAGGCCGCCGCGATAGGCCGGCGCGCTGCAGCCGATGCACGGCCGCGTGTCGCTCGTGCGGATCGTCCGCCCGTACCTATCCTGGACCCGGTCGATGACGTGGGGTGTGATCTCGCGCCCGCCATTGGCGAAGGCGCCGTAAGCTGCGGTCAGCGACAGCAGGTCGACCTCGTTCGAGCCGAGCGCTGCTGCCAGGTAGGGGGTGAGGCCGCGCTCGATGCCGAAGCGTTGCGCCACGTCCATCACGCTAGGCATGCCGATGGCCTGGGCGAGGCGCACGGTCATCAGGTTGCGCGAGCGCTCCAGGCCGACGCGCATCGCCGACGGCCCGTAATACTGCCCCGAGTAGTTCTCCGGCTCCCAAAGAGGCAGGCCGGGCCCCTGCGGAACGCTGATCGGCGCGTCGTCGACCACCGTTTGCGGCGTGTAGCCGTACTCAAGCGCGGCCAGATAGACGAACGGCTTGAAGGCCGAGCCCGGCTGGCGCAGCGCCTGGGTAGCGCGGTTGAACGAACTGAGCTGGAAGCTGAAGCCGCCGGA
>CAYUKE010000413.1:0-2733 GCA_964445185.1 uncultured Geminicoccaceae bacterium | reverse complement strand
ATCGAGATCATCACGAAGCCGCCGAGGAAGCTGAGGGTGATCGCGACCAGGAAGTACTGGATGCTCCAGAGCAGCGCCGTGAAGCCGAGGAAGGTGGCGAGGCTCATGTAGTTCGAGGTCATGGCAAGGCCGTTCGACAGCCCGCCCACAGCGCGACCTGCGGCGTAGTAGTCGGTGCTGGTCGCGACCCGATTCTTGGAAATCCAGCCGATATACAGAAACAGGGCTACCATTGCGACCGCGTAGACGATCCCAAGGGTGGAGAGCGCGGAGGTCGGCTCGAAACGATAGACGCCGGTCGTCTCCGGGGCGGCCGCGTCCTGCGCCAGCGCCGCCGCCGGGGTCATGACCATGGCGAACAAGAGCGGCAGAAGGTGGCGGATCATTGGCGGCCTCCCGCGGCTTCGGCACCACTCGGCAACGTCGCGGCGGCCGCGGTTTCGTCGCGGTCCTCGTACTCGCTAATCTCCAGGTCGATCTGCTCGCTGATCACCATGTAGCACCAGTACATGGGCACCAAGACGAGCCAGCCCACCACTATGGTCATCAGGTAGTGAGCAGGAAAGCCGAAGATAGTGAACTCGACAATTCCCGGAAACAAGAAGTAGACCGGGAATATGTGCGTGAGCAAGGTCACGACCGCAAAGGCGATCAGCGTAACCCAGCATTCACGCCGGTAGATGCTGCGCATTTGTGCTGTCCCTCCAGCTTGTCGTCGGCGACCGGTCGGGTCACGCGCCGGCTACGAGCGACCTCTGGCCGCCCCGCTGGCGCGCTGGCCGAAGCACAGGCCGGGCGTCAGCCCGCCCCGAGCATGACGTCGCTCCACGCTGTTCAGGAGATGATCTGAGGTTTTTCGTGATCGGTCGTCGTCACGCCTATGGTGACGCCGACGTCGACAATGCTCGTCCAATGGCGCACGCTGTTCCCTCCCCGAACGATCGTTATTGTCGCGGTGTCCCGTAGGTCCCCGCGAAGCCGCGCAATCGTTAACCGGTGGTTACCAGATACACACGGCGCCGCCACTCTTCAGGTTGCAACAGCGCGTCGCCAGCCCACATTTAGTCCGATACGAATCTATCCGAGCGATCGAGGCCGCGAGGCCGACGCTTCGGAGCACGATCGGCCAGCTTTCGCTGCCGATGTGCGCTCGCGACGGCACGGCTGGGGGGGGGTGCCGACGTCCCTTGGTCGCGATCCTGACGCTCGTGCGAGCATGCCGTCGCCGCCATGGCGGGGCGCTCTGCGCGGACGTTAATGCACCCGAGGATAGCGTGGAACGCGGAGTATCGCGTACCGCGAAGGCCGCTCGACGCCAAACAGCGGCCGTTCCGCGACAATGCTGATACGCCCGCTCCCCGTCCAAGACGCCGTAGCGGTAGACGAGGAGCAGCGACTGCCGCGCGTCACCTAAGGCCGAGCATCTGTCGTCGGCGCCTACCCCATCCGAAAGCGGCGGTGCCCTAAGGCCCGGAGCGGTCGCCATCCGCCGGCGGATCGCCCTCGCCTTCGGCGGCATCGGCCAGGGCGGTGAACGCCTCGCCGAACAAGGCATGGGCGTTGACAGGCTCGGTGTGCAGGCCCCAGCGCGCGTAAGCCGCGTGCGCCTCGACGTTCCAAGGCTTCGACGTCCACCAGACGAAGGCACAGCCTCGCGCCCGCGCGCGCCGCGCGACGGCACCGACCAGGGCTCGTCCTACACCACGGTCACGCGCTTCAGGCACGACGAACAGGTCTTGCACATAGAGGCCGCGGGCCGCGAACGCCGTCTCGTAGCTCGAGTTGTAGAGAACATAGCCCAAGACCGCGCCTTCGACCTCCGCGAGCAGCGCCTCCAAGCAACGTTCTGGGCCGATGACATCCGTGTACACACGCGCGCGCGTCATGTGCTCGGTCGGATCGCCCTGGTGGCGGTTCAGGTCGGCGATGAGCGCCGTTAGGACGTCGAGGTCGTTGGCGTTAGCCGGTCGGATCACCGGGTACATGCGCAGGCGAGCATCATGCGTGATCCTCGCCGGGGCCGGCAACGGTCTGGCTGTCGTGCAGGCGCGCCACCTCGTGCTCGGGCAGGCCCAGAACGTCGAGGAGGATCTCGTCGGTGTTCTCGCCGAGCTTGGGCGCACGCCGAACCGGCAGCGCCTCGACGTCGCCGAAGTTGAGTGGCGAATTCGGCATCAGATAGCGGCCGATCGCCGGCTGGTTGACCATCTCGAACATCGGGTTCGCCTCGGAGCAGTCCGGGTCGTGCTCGATCATCTCGCGGATCGTGCGATAGGGCGCCCATGTGACGCCCGCCTCGTCGAGCAGCGTCCGAACCTCGGCGAGCATGCGCGTCGCGAACCAGGGCTCGAAGATGCGAGCGATTTCGCGCCGCGCCCGGAAGCGATCACCCTCCTTGGTGAAGTCAAGCTTGAGGCGCAGAGCGAGCTCGTCGATCTGGTCGCCAAGCGCCGTTGCCTTCACCAGCGACCGCCACTGGCCCGTGCTCAGCCCGACGATCATCACCTGCTTGCCGTCGAGCGTCGCGAAGTCGCGGCCGAAGGCACCGTAGAGGTAGTTGCCGTCCCGCGGCCGGTCGGTGTCGTTGACCATCACCTCCGCGATCATGCCGAGATGGGACACCATGGCCAGTGCGACGTCCTTGAGGGCCAACTTGACGAGCTGGCCGTGGCCGGTGCGGCGACGATGCCGCTCCGCCGCAAGCAGCCCGACGCACGCCATCTGCCCGGCGAT
>CAYUKE010000412.1:0-2776 GCA_964445185.1 uncultured Geminicoccaceae bacterium | reverse complement strand
CCGCGCTCTTGCTCCTGCTCCATCCAGTCCATGGTAGCGGCACCATCGTGCACCTCGCCGATCTTGTACGACTTGCCGGTGTAATAGAGGATGCGCTCTGTCGTCGTCGTCTTGCGCGCATCAATGTGAGCCATGATGCCGATGTTGCGATAACTGTCGAGCTGGATGTCGCGCGCCATGGGTCGGGTCCGGTCCTGAGCCTTACCAGCGATAGTGGGAGAAAGCGCGATTGGCTTCCGCCATCCGCAACGTGTCCTCGCGCTTCTTGAATGCGGCGCCTCGACTATTGGCGGCGTCGGCGAGCTCGCCGGCGAGTCGATCGGTCATCGTCTTTTCGGAGCGCTTGCTCGCAGACTGGATCAACCAGCGGATGGCAAGCGCCTGCCGCCGCTCCGGCCGCACCTCGACGGGCACCTGATAGGTGGCACCGCCCACACGCCGCGAGCGCACTTCCAACGCCGGCTTCACGTTGTCCAGCGCATCATGGAACATCTGCAGCGCATCCGCCTTTTGCCGCGCCGCCATCTTGTCGAAGGCGCCGTAGACGATGTGCTCGGCCACCGATTTCTTGCCGTCCTTCATCAGGTTATTGATGAACTTAGCGACGACGACGTCGTGAAATTTCGGGTCAGGGATGATGTCGCGCTTTTCCGCGGCGTGGCGTCGGGACATGACTCTTTCAATCCTTACTTCGGCCGCTTGACGCCGTACTTCGACCGGCGTTGCTTGCGCCCTTCGACGCCCTTGGTGTCGAGCGTGCCGCGGATGACGTGGTAGCGCACGCCCGGCAGGTCCTTGACGCGACCGCCACGGATCATGACGACCGAGTGCTCCTGCAGGTTGTGCCCCTCTCCGGGAATGTAGCTGGTGACCTCGTAGCCATTCGTCAGCCGAACGCGCGCGACCTTGCGCAGGGCCGAGTTCGGCTTCTTCGGCGTGGTCGTGTAAACGCGCGTACAAACCCCGCGCTTCTGCGGGCAAGCTTCCATTGCCGGCACTTTGTTGCGCGCCGTCTGCTTCTCCCGCGCCTTGCGAACCAGCTGGTTGATCGTCGGCATGAACGCCTCGAACCTCTTACGCTCGTCGTGAAAAGAAGAAAGAACGCCCAACCCGCCGCGCGGCGTGGGCGCACTCCTCCTAGCTTCGCTCGTCTGCACTAGCCCTGGTGATGCGTCTAGTCCGCCTGGGACCACCGCCATCACCCTTTCGGAAAGGCCGGCTGTACCTACGCGCCAGACCGCATGTCGTCAACCGTCCGCGGCGCTGCCGGCCGGGAAAAACGCCGGTCCGCTCCAGACCGCCGCTGCCCCCGGCCGTCCCGCCCTCAGTCCCCGAGGTCGGGCAGGCGCAACGGCTCCGGCTCGTGGTCGACCTCCGGCGGCGCGAAGCGCTCGTCCTCACTCAAGTGATCCTTGAGACGCGGCAGAACCCCGCCGGTCCCCGCTGGGATCAGTCGGCCAACGATGACGTTCTCCTTCAGACCGACGAGGTTGTCGCCCTTGCCCGCGAATGCCGCGTCCGTCAGCACGCGCGTCGTTTCCTGGAAGGACGCGGCCGAGATGAAAGACTGTGTTTGCAGGCTTGCCTTGGTGATGCCCTGAAGCACCGCGAACGCTCCCGCCGGCCGCCGGTCCTGGCGGACCATCGCCTCGTTCGTACGCACGAACTCGAGCCGATCGACCTGCTCGCCGACGAGGAAGGTCGTGTCGCCCGGCTCCGTGATCTCGACCTTCTGCAGCATCTGGCGAACAACGACCTCGATATGCTTGTCGTTGATCTTCACACCCTGCAGTCGATAGACTTCTTGGATCTCGGCGCAGAGGTACTCGGAAAGCGCCGGCACGCCCAGGACCCGCAAGATGTCGTGGGGCACGGGATTGCCGTCGACGATCGGATCACCCGGCGCCACCAAATCACCGTCCTGGACGACGATATGTCGTCCCTTGGCGATGAGGTATTCGACCGGCGATACATGCTCGTCGTCGGCAACAATCCGCACTCGCCGCTTCGCCTTGTAGTCCTTACCGAACTCGATCCGGCCGGCGATGCTGGCGACCTCCTGCGGATCCTTCGGACGACGGGCCTCGAACAGCTCAGCGACGCGCGGCAGACCGCCGGTGATGTCGCGGGTCTTCGACGCTTCTTTCGGCACCCGGGCGAGAATGTCACCGGCCTGCACATCGGAACCATTCTCGATCGTGAGGATGGCGCTGACGGGCATGTAGTAGCGGGCTTCGTTGCCGTTCGGGAACTTGAGCGGCGTGCCCTCCGGATCCGCCAGGAGCAGTGACGGCCGCAGCGATCCCGCACGGGCGGTCTGCGGCGTGATCACCTCCTTCGACGCCTTGCCGGTCTGTTCGTCGACGACCTCCTTGAAGGTCACCCCCTCGGCCATGTCCTGGAAGACGACACGGCCAGCGAGTTCGGTGACGATCGGCAACGTGTGCGGGTCCCACTCGGCGAGCCGCTGACCCTTCGCCACCTTGGCACCGGGCTCGAGCGCGAGCCGCGTGCCCGTTTGCAGCTTATGGCGCGCCTTCTCACGGCCCATCTCGTCATAGACCACGAGCTCCGAGTTGCGGCCCATGACGACCATGCTGCCCTCGCTGTCCTTGACGAGGGAGGGCCGCGCGATCTCGAACGAGCCATCCACCAGCGCGTCGATCGCGCTCTCTTCGGTCTGCGCCTGCGCAGCGCCGCCGATGAGGAACGTACGCATCGTCAGCTGCGTGCACGGCACGCCGAACGACTGCGCGGCTATGACACCGATCGCCTC
>CAYUKE010000411.1:0-2777 GCA_964445185.1 uncultured Geminicoccaceae bacterium | reverse complement strand
GGTGCGGTGCGTCTCACCGCGACGTGGCGGGTGTTCGATCGGAACGAGCGTCTGCGCCGCAGCGGCCGCTTCATTGCCGACGAGGCCTTCGTGCCGGGCGAGACGCCGGAGCCCGCCGTCGCTGCGATCAATCGCGCGGTCAACCGCCTCGCGGAGGCATTGGCACTGGCAGTCGCTGCATCGTGAGGCCGCAGCCTCAGGACTTGGCACGCCGGCGCGCTTTGCGTCGGTGGCGATCCCCGACTAGACAGGCGGCATGCACGCAGCAGGTTCCCTAGCCGCCTACCGCGACACCGACGACGCAACCGTTCGCGCCATCGTGCGCGACTCCGGAAGCTCGTTCTTCTGGGCGATGCGTCTGCTTCCCCGCGACCGGCGACAGGCGATGTTCGCCGTCTACGCCTTTTGCCGCGCCGTTGACGACGTCGCCGATGCGACGGCCGGCGCGGCGTGGAAGCGCGACGAGCTCGCCCGTTGGCGAGCGGAGATCGACCGGCTCTTCGCGGGTGCGCCCGGGCGGCCGGTCACCCGCTCGCTCGCTGGTCCCGTCGCTGCCTACGACCTGCCGCGGGACGACTTCGAGGCGGTGATCGCTGGCATGGAGATGGATGCCGACGGGCCACTCATCGCGCCGGATACGGCCACGTTGCGCTGCTACTGCGACCGCGTCGCCGGCGCGGTCGGCCGGCTCAGCGTCCGCATTTTCGGCGCGGGCGATGCCGACGGGATGGCAGTCGCCGGGCATCTTGGGCGCGCTCTGCAGTTGACGAACATCCTGCGTGACCTCGACGAGGACGCGGCCGTCGATCGGCTGTATCTGCCACGGGAAACGCTGGAGGCGCACGGTGTGCCCACGCATGCCGCCCGCGCCGCCGTCGATCATGCCCGAATTGATAGCGTCTGTCGCGAGGTCGCTCGAACGGCCGAGGGCGCCTTCGTCGACGCTCGAGATGCGCTCGGCCGCTGCGATGCGCGTGCGATGCGGCCGGCGCGGATCATGATGGAGGTCTACCGGCGAAGCTTAGTGGAGCTTTGCGCCCGCGGCTGGTCACCGCCGCGGCAGGCGGTTGGCCCCGGCAAGTTGGCGAAGCTCTGGATCGCCCTGCAAACCTGCGCGGGATGGCGCCGCTAGTTGCCGACGCCGCTTCGTGCTCTCTCGTGGATAAGTCTCAGGCGTGTTGGCAGTCTCGCCACAGGTTCACCCCGTCGTGTGTCGCCGTATTGGGCCGAGACTTGCAAATCAGCAACTGTACGGCTAGCCCATCAGCAACATCGACAACGCGGTGCAGCAAGGCAGATCGCCAGCGACTCGCAGCTGCCGCCGCTCCAGCTGGTTGCCGCGTCTGGACGCGGAGCGGGACTATACCGAGGACAGCCTGATCGTGCATTCTGACGTCGAGGTGGTGCCGGACCACCTGCTCGAACGTGTGATCGACGATGCGACCGCAGACCTGCGTTCGCGGCGGCGTGACGACGGGCATTGGGTGTTCGCGCTCGAGGCGGACGTCACCATCAGCGCCGAGTACATCCTCCTGATGCACTATCTCGACGAGCGCGATCCGGCGCTGGAGGGCCAGCTCGCGACCTACGTCCGTTCGCTGCAGGGTGACCACGGCGGCTGGCCCTTGTTCCATGACGGCGACGTCAACATCAGCGCCAGTGTTAAGGCGTACTTCGCGTTGAAGCTCGTCGGCGACGACCCCGACGCGCCGCACATGCAGCGCGCGCGAGAGGTGATCCGCAGCCATGGCGGGGCGGCCGCCGCGAACGTCTTCACGCTCTACACGTTGGCGCTTTTCGAGCAGGTTCCGTGGCGGGCGGTGCCGACCATGCCGGTCGAGCTCGTGCTCATGCCGCGCTGGTTTCCGGCAAACCTCTGGGCGTTGTCCTATTGGTCCCGAACAGTAATCGTGCCGCTCCTGATTATCGCGGCGCTGAGGCCGCGGGCCCGCAATCCGAAGGGCGTTGACGTCGCCGAGCTCTTCCTTCAGCCGCCGGAGATCGAGCGCAACTATCTGCGCAATCCTACCGGACGGTGGCAGGGGCGGTTATTCCTCCTTGCTGATAGCATCCTCAAGCTAACCGAGCCCTGGTTTCCGCCGGCGCTCCGGCGCCACGCGATGCAACGGGCCGAGGTCTTCATGCGCGCGCGCCTCAATGGCGATAACGGGCTCGGCGCGATCTTTCCCGCGATGGCCAACAGCGTCATGGCCCTCGACGCGCTGGGCTACGGGCCGGATCATCCGGCCCGGGCCACCGCCATGCAGAGCGTGCGCAACCTCATGATCGAGGACGACGCGGGGCGCAGCTTCTGTCAGGCCTGCTGGTCGCCCGTCTGGGACACGGCGTTGACGATGCACACGTTGGCCGAGGCGGAGGGCGGCGTCGACCCCGAGGCCGCGACGTGGATGCGCGAGCGCCAGATCCTGGAGCACAAGGGCGATTGGGCCGTGCAGCGACCGACCGTGCGGCCTGGCGGCTGGGCGTTCGAGTACGACAACCCCGACTACCCCGACGTCGACGACACCGCCGTCATCGGCATGGCGCTCGACCGTAGCGGCGATCCGGCGAACGACGCGGCGATCGCGCGGGCCGTCGAATGGGTCATCGGCATGCAGAGCCGCAACGGCGGCTGGGGCGCCTTCGATGCCGATAACACGCGACATTTCCTGAACCATATCCCGTTTGCCGACCACGGCGCGCTCCTCGACCCGCCCACGGCCGACGTCACGGCACGCTGCGTCGGCGTTCTCGCCCAGCTCGGCTACGCGCCCGAC
>CAYUKE010000410.1:0-2788 GCA_964445185.1 uncultured Geminicoccaceae bacterium | reverse complement strand
AGTCGCGGCGGCGCACGCCAGGGCGGCCCCCACAATCATTATTTCTTTTTTCATGGTTTTGACTTCTTTATTTAGTCACTGACACCAGAACGGGGCTCTCACTGAGCTCGGCCTGGGTGCCAGCGATCAATCTTGTTCAACACAAATGTTTCCTCGAATGCCAGCCTTTCGACGTGGCCGTCAAGAAACAAGTAATGACTCGCGTTGTGATGTCGCGACACGTCGACCTCCGGCGCTGCGCCGAGGTACCAGAAATGCGACATCACGTGATCGCCCATCGAGGCGGTATTCAGTTCGGCCAGTTGCACGGTGTCTGCGGGCCGACGGGTGTCGGTCAGCTTCGGGTACACGGGGCCGATGCTGGCGCCCTCGATCTCGCCGGTCTCGGCAGCGTTCAGCTCGAACCACACATTGCGTCCGTAGCTCCAGACGCGGTCGCGAGGGTCGGCCGGGCAGCGGTAAAGCCCATCGAACAGCGCTTCCCAACGTTCGTTCAGACCGTCGAACTCGCCATAGCCGAGATCGCTCAAGACCATCGCCGGCACCGCACCGCCCGACAGCCCGCCCAGATAGCGCATCGGATGACGCCGGCCGCGGGTGCCCGACCAGTAGGCCAACGGCGCGCCGTTGATGACGATCGGGCCGGTGACGTCCGGGTTGGTGGCAGCAAGGAGCGCCGTCGCCCATCCGCCCTGGCAATTGCCGACCACGATCGGGCGCGGTGCGTCCTGATGCAGCCCGCGGACCGTGCGGACGAAGTTCGCATGCGTGGCGCAGACGTCGGCGAGCGTCTGTCCGGGCTCAGGGTGTGCGAAGAAGATCGCGAAATAAACTGGATGACCGGCTTTCAGCGCAACGCCGACCTGGCTCTCGGCCTTCGACGCCCCGATACCTGCCGCCTGCCCGGCGCGCGGATCGATGATCAGATAGGGGCGGCGGCGTGGATCGGGCCGGCGGCCGTCCTCAGGCAGCAGCTTGACCAGAGCGTAGTTGGAGCGCCGCTCAAGCGTCCGACCGTCGAGCACGATCTCGTAGGGAAAGCCCAAGAGGGGCGGCGTACCGGCGGCTTCGTGCGCCAGGTAGTTATCGCCCCGCTGCCGCAGCACGTCCCAGTAGAGCACGCAGCGCTGCGCGGCATCGAGCAGGTACGCCGCCCACTCGGCGCTCAAATCACGGCCCTGGTGCGCCTGCGCGAGGGCGGCAGCACGCTCGCCAAAGCGGCCGTGGACAGCCGTCAGGCTCGCCTGGAGCGCGCCGCTATGACGATCGGCTACGTCGCGCAGCCTGACATGGTTGGCGCGCCAATCCGCGTCGGTTGCGATGGGCGACACCAAGTCGGGCTCAGGATGCCGCCGTGGCGGCATCGCCCGCGCTGGCCTGCGCGAAGACATCCTCCACCTTCGCGATGATAGCCTGGTGCTCCGGCGCGATGTCGGGCCGCCAGCTGATGATACCCCGGATCACCCGCAACGCGTCCTGCTGCTCGTCCGGTGTAGGGAGAAGGTACGGCAGCGTTTCCAGCGCGCCATCGGGATCGAACTGCACGATGAACGCCGCACGCCGCGCCTTTTCCTTCACCTGGCGGCGGGAGAGGTCCTTGAGGCGCGGGTGCTCCTTGGCAATCTTCCGGGTCATCCGATACGCACGCGCGTCCTGCACCTTGCCGGCCTCGAGACAGGCAAAGCCGATCCGGTAGATCGCCTCCGCAAAGTCGCCGGGCTCGCTCTCGGCGTAGAGCGACTGCAACTTGAGGCGAACCCACTCGGCCATGAGTTCCGCGTGCGGTCGCGCAACCCGGTCCTCGCCGGCGCTCGCCATCCCCGTGAGCGCCCGCATCGCCGGGGATTCGTAGAGCGAGAAGAAGAGCTTTTCGGTCGCGGCGTCGCGCGCGTCCCGGTACTGATCGAGCGCATCCTGCATCTTCTGCGCGAGCTGCTGCTCGGCCTGGACGAACGGGTTGTCCTTGCCGGCAGGACGCCGCTGCTGGCGGATCAGTTCGGCAGCCTCCGCAACCCAGGTCATCATCGGGTTCTTGTCGGAAAAGAACTCGCGCTCGAGCCGCACCGGCTGGAGCTGGCGCATCGCCTCGGCCGTCATCTCGTTGGAGAACGCCTTCACCCACGGGCGCATGTAGGCGTCGTACAGTGCCTCGTTGATCTCGGAGAGGCGCGCCACCGTGTGGAACGACTCCTCGTCCACGCGGTTGTCGTCGAACGCCCGTATGTCGTCGAGGTCGCGCGCCTCTAGCCGGCAGACATACTGCGAGTGCTCGCCCGCGCCGCCTTCGTCGACGATCTGCTCCTCCTCGATGACCATCTCGTAGAGACCGGCCGGCAGCACCTCGATCATGTCCAGCGCGCTGACGAACTCGGCGTGCTCCTTCATCGCCACCTTGGCCGAGACGAAGATGCCGAGATGGCCGATTGAGTCGTGGACCGTGTAGACGATCGTCTGCTCGCGGGCGCGCATTTCCTCGATGCTGCCATAGGTGTCGACGATCCAGTTGAGCGCCTGTTGCGGCGGCGTGATGTTGTCGCCCCAAGCCGCGATGACGACGATCGGGGCGCGAATGCTGCGGAGATCGACACGCGAGCCGTCCGAGAAATAGAGCTTGTCACGCGTTAGCTTGTTGCCGACGAATAGGTTGTCGACGATAAACCGCATCTCGTCGACCGTCATGTAGAAATGGCCACCCCACCAGCGTTCGAAGCCGAGGAAACGCTCTTCTTCTTGATCCACGTTGCTGTAGAGGCCGTACATCTTGCCGACATAGGTGTTCGACGGGTTC
>CAYUKE010000409.1:0-2795 GCA_964445185.1 uncultured Geminicoccaceae bacterium | reverse complement strand
GATTGCGTCCATGGTCGAAACCGCTTCCGGATGCGGGATGAAGCGACCGCCGGTCGGGGCCGCGGTCTCCGGCACGAGCATCCGGGCGATGGCGATGGCGGCGGGCGCGCTGATCACGGACGCGACAATGAGGTGGCCCGCGATCCCAGGAACCGCATCGGCGAGCACCGACGCGTAGAGCGCAAGCACGGTGCCGGCGATGGTCGCCATGCCCGTGCACATCACGACGAAGAGTTCCGCTCGCGTCAGCCGAGCCAGATAGGGCCGGATAAAGAGCGGCGCCTCGACCATGCCGACGAAGACATTGACCGCAGCCGCCAGGCCGCCCGCCCCTCCGATATAGAACCACCGCACCAACCCCCACGAAACGCCCCCGACGATCCGCCCGAGCACGCCCCAGTAGGTCAAGAGCGCCGTCAGCGCCGACGTCACCAAGACGACGGGGAGAGCCTGGAAGGCCAGGATAAACATGAAGCCCGGCTCGCTCGGTTCGAACGGAGCTGGCGCGCCGCCCACATACCCGAACACGAGCGCCGTGCCGTCGAGCGTCGCGGCCTGGATCGCTTGAACGCCGCTGCCGAGCACGCCGACGGCGTCGGTGACCCCCGGGACCGCCAACAACAGGAGCGCCAAAGCGATCTGGATCGCGACGGCCACGGCTGGGGTCCGCCAGTCGACCAGGCCCCGCCGCTCGCTCAAGAGCCATGCAAGCGCCATGACGAAGACCACGCCAAAGGCGCTCTGCAGGCTTGCCACCGCCGCTCTCCTCACGCGTCGACGGACGCTGATCCGAGGCGGTAGCCCTCAGTGCCGAAGGCGTCGAGGTGCCGGAAAGTCAGGCCGGTCGATGGCAGACGACCTCAAGATGATGGCCTTCGGGATCGATGAGGAATGCCGCATAGTAGTTGGGGTGGTAGTGCGGCCGGAGGCCCGGGGCGCCGTTGTCCCGGCCGCCCGCGGCGAGGCCCGCAGCGTGAAAGGCGTCAACCGCTGCCCGGTCCGGTGCCCGAAACGCGATGTGCTGGCCGTATTGCGGGGTAATCGTCCCGGGCGGCTTGCCCGCACCGACCCAGAACGCCGGCTCGTCCGGGTCGTCGCCGTAACCGCCCGCGATGTAGTCGGCCTCGTCCTGCTCCAGAACGCAGGCATGGCCAAGTGCGGCCATCACGACGTCATAGAACGCCCTGGCGCGCGCGTAATCCGAAACCGGTAACGAGATGTGATCGAACATGCCCTGCCCTCCGCGCCTTTGTGTCTGCCAGAATGGCGTGGTGCGAAGGGGTCGAGCAAGTGCCCTGGGCATCCCCCGCAGGCGCATCGGGCGGACGGCCCGCGCGCCTAAGCGCGACGCACTCAAGGTGGGCAGCCACCGACGGAAAAGGCGGCCATCGCATCGTGCGAGGCGACCCGCGTTGGCCGTTCCGTGTGACGCAAGCGAACTCGCGAAACTGTCATCGGCGGTGGGTATAGGCCGCCGCGCGCAGCATCCAGGGCGTTGGTGGCGTGCCGCTGGACGCGTTGCGGACATCGGCGAGCGCCGTCGCTCAGGAACGGCGCCGCAGCTGGGAGAACGCGGTGATGATCGAGACGAGCGCGTCGACGCCGGAACCTTCATCTTCGGCCGAGCTGGCAAACACGTCGGACACGGGTTCCGCGGACCTCCGCGTCGCCTCGTTCAACGCTTCGTTGAACCGCGGCAGCGAGGGCGAGCTGATCGGCGACCTCTCAATGCCCGACGATTCCCAGGCACGTGCCGTCGCCGAGATCATCCAGCGCTCGCGGCCGGACGTCGTGCTGGTCAACGAGTTCGATTTCGATGCCGACGGCATGGCGGCCGATCTCTTCCGCATGAACTATCTCGAGGTTGCGCAGGCGGCCGACGTCGACGGGATCGCATACCCGTATGTCTACGTCGCGCCCTCGAACACGGGCGTCCCGAGCGGCTTCGACCTCGACAACGACGGCAGTACCGACGGCCCCGGTGACGCCTTCGGCTTCGGCTTCTTCCCTGGCCAATTCGGCTTCTCGGTGTTCTCGAAGCACCCGATCGACGAGGCCAACGTCCGCACCTTCCAGGAATTTCTCTGGCAGGACATGCCGGGCAACCTGCTCACCAACGACCCCACAGACATGCCGCTGACGGACTTCTACAGCCCCGAGGCGATCGAGATTTTGAGGCTGTCTTCGAAGAACCACGTTGATCTGCCGATCGAGGTCAACGGCGAGACCGTGCACATCCTCGCTGCCCACCCGACCCCGCCGGTCTTCGACGGTCCTGAGGACCGCAACGGCAAGCGCAATTTTGACGAGATCCGCTTCTGGGCCGACTACGTGGCCGGCGCCGACTACATGATCGACGATCAGGGCCGCACGGGCGGGCTCGGCGCCGATAAGTCGTTCGTCATCGTCGGCGACTACAACGCCGATCCCTTTGATGGCGATAGCTTCGAGGGCGCGGCACTTCAGTTGCTGCAGAACCCGCTCATCCAGGGTTCGCCGACCGATAGTGACATCACGCCGGCGAGCACGGGCGGTACCGACGCCGCCGAGCGCCAGGGCGGCGCGAATGCGACCCACGAGGGCGATCCCGCCTTCGACACGGCGGACTTCGGCTTCAACGGCGCCGACCCGAGCAACGATAACCCGCCCGGCAACCTGCGGGTCGACTACGTGCTCCCGTCGACGCAGGGGCTCGCCTATGTCGACGGCGGGGTGTTCTGGCAGGCGGAGGGCGAAGACCTCTTCCCGCTCGCCGAGTTCCCAACCTCCGACCACCGCTTGGTCTTCGCCGACCT
>CAYUKE010000408.1:0-2823 GCA_964445185.1 uncultured Geminicoccaceae bacterium | reverse complement strand
GGGCGCTGCGTCGATGCCGAACAGCATCTCCGGCGCGGTGAGGAAGAAGTACGCGGCGACGTGAGATTGAAGTTGCTGGGCGTAGTGACCGAAACGCCGGACTTTCTCGGCCGTAGGGGTGATCTGTTCGCCCGACGCGTGGCCGACGCCGACGATATCGTCGAGCGCCTTGGCGCCGGAGAGATGGTGGCTCACGAAGCAGATGCCGCAGATGCGCTGCAGCAGTACCGGCGCCTCCCAGTATGGGTGGCCCTGAATGAACTTCTCGAACCCGCGGAACTCGACGACGTGCAGGCGGGCGCCGGCTACCCTGTTCGCCTCATCGAGCTGGATAGTGACCTTGCCATGCCCTTCGATCCGCGTGACTGGGTCAATGACGATCCGACGGGACATTGCGCTGTCCTTCCTCAGTCGTAGCGGTTGATGGCGGCCGGAATCTCGAACGGGCGGCCGTTCACGAGGTCTTCGAGCACCTTGTGGATCACCTGCGCCGCAGGCGGACAGCCTGGGATGAAGTAGTCGATCTTCACCACCTCGTGCAGCGGATAGACCTGCTTGGTGATCCTCGGGATGTCGGGGTGATAGGGGATCGTCGGCGGCTGCTCGGCCGGGCGCGTCACCGAGTCGACATAGGCCTCGCGCATGCACGCCTCGAGCGGCGTCATGTTGCGCATCGCGGGCACGCCACCCCAAATCGCGCAGGCGCCGACGGCGATCAGGACGTCGCAGTTCTCGCGGAAATGCTCCAGCGTTTCGATGTTCTCCTCATTGGCAACGCCGCCCTCGATGAAGCCGATCGCGCTGCGCTCCGGGATTCTCTTGATGTCGGTGAAAGAAGAGCGGTTGATGTTCACCTTCTGCAGCAAGTCGAGGAGCTTCTCGTCCATGTCGAGCAGCGAGAGGCTGCAGCCCCAGCACCCGCACAGCGCGATCATCGCGACCTGGATCTTCTTCTCGCGCGCCGCCATCGCCTCGGGGTCCATCGGCGTGGCGGGCAGATCGTGCGCGAAGGTCGTGTTCACCTCCGAAGACCGGCTCATACCGTCTCTCCTTCGAGCACGCGCTGGCGCAGCGATTTCAGCTCGTACTTCCGCTTGCCGATCGGGTCGTCGTAGCCGCGGCCCTTCTTGATGATGCAGCCGACTGGGCACATCTCCGCCACCTCGGCGGCTTGGTCGTCGGTCATTCGGTCGGCGAGCGCGACATCGACGACGATGTCCGCCTTCGCGCCGCGCTTCTCGATGCTGAAGATCTTGCGGCCGGTCTCCTCGTCGCGGACGAAGTCGACGCAGCGCTGGCAGAAAATGCAGCGGTCCCGCTCCAGGAAGAAGTGCCGCGACGCGTCCTCGCGGCTGCGCTTCGAAAACCGATAGGGGAAACGCGACGCCACCATCCCGAGCTCGTAACCGACCGCCTGCAGTTCACAACGACCGCTCTTCTCGCAGCTCGGACAGTTGTGGTTGCCTTCGCTGAAGTTGAGCTCGACGAGAGCCTTTCGGAAATCGGCGACCTCCGGGTCGTCAACCACGACGTCTATGCGGTTGGCCACCTTAACGGTGCAGGCGGCCATCATATGGCCACTCACCTTGACCGAGCAGACCCGGCAGGTTCCCAGGCAGTGTTTGCCGCGCATGTAGCAGAGCGAGGGAATGTAGACCCCGTTGTCTGCGGCGACGTCGATCAACGTCGCGCCCCGCTCGGCCTCGACCGCTTTGCCGTCGATCGTCAGATGGACGCTCACGAGCTGGCCTCCTCTTTCAAGGCACGGGCGATGTCGTCATAGCCGCTGACTGCGTCGTCCAGGTCGAACGACGGGAGCAGCGTGTCCTCCGATTCGCGAAGCTTTGCCCGAAAGACCTCCGGGAACTTGCGCATCGTGGTCAGGATCGGTTTGGCGGCGGTCGTGCCCAGACCACAGCGGCTCGCGCCGCGCATCAGGGCGCCCCAGCTCTCGCAGTCGTCGAGATCTTGCTGGCAAGCCCGCCCGGCGATCACCCGGTCGATCTTGTCGAGCATGGCGACCCCGCCAGCCCGGCAGGGGGTGCAGATACCGCAGGACTCGTCGACGAAGAAGTGCGTAAACTGTCGAGCGATATCGAGAAGATCACGGCTCTTGTCGAAGATCATGAACGAGCCGTTGCACGACAGATCACTGTAGCAGAGGCGCCGCGCCCCGTCCCGGGCCACGGAGACACATTCCCCGGACGGGCCGCTGATCTGCACCGCCATCGGGTCGACGGCGCCAACCATCTCCAGCACTTCGTTCAGGGTAATGCCCCACTCGATCTCGTAGATACCCGGCCGGGCGCAATCGCCGGACACGCTCAGGAGCTTGGAACCGCTGGATTCGGCCGTGCCCATCCGCCTGAACCAGCCCGCGCCCATTTCGAGGATCCGGGTCAAGCTCGCGCATGTCTCGACGTTGTTCACCACGGTCGGCATGCCGAGATAGCCCTGGTGGATCGGATAGGGCGGCTTGATGCGCGGCGTGCCGCGCTTGCCCTCGCAGCTCTCGATCAGCGCGGTTTCGTCGCCGCAGACATAGGCGCCGGCGCCCATCTGGATCCGGATGTCGAATTCGAAAGCCGAGCCCAGGACGTTCCGGCCGAGCAGGCCTTCGGCGTGCAGATCCGCGATCTGACGCTCCAGATAATCCTTGAGATACCAGTACTCGGCGCGGAGGTAGACGATCCCTTGGCGCGCGCCGATCGCGTAACCGCCGATCGCCATGCCGAGCAGAACGTCACGGGGCGAGCGGGTGAGCAGGACCCGGTCCTTGAACGTGCCGGGCTCGCCCTCGTCGGCGTTGCAGATGACGAACTT